>JAZNQU010000116.1:0-6891 GCA_045590315.1 Eubacteriales bacterium | reverse complement strand
AGAAAACGAAGATGCTTTTATATGCGCTATTTGCGCGGCTCCGAGAATTCTCGGAGAGCGCGGTATGCTTGATAATCGCAAGGCTACCTGCTATCCCGGCTTTGAAGAATATCTCAAGGGTGCGATTATAAACGGCGACCGTGTGGTACGCGATGGTAAAATCATCACCGGCATGGGTATGGGTACTGCCGTTGACTTTGCTCTTTGTCTTGTAGAAGCGCTTGTAAACAAAGAGACAAGCGATAAGTTAAAAAAAGGTATTATTGGTTAAAATGTTTGAAATCAGAAATGAAAAGAACCGCTTAAGAGAAGAATACAGACGCGTGAGAGAATCAATCACTGATTCTGAAAAAGCAAGACTTGACACAAAGATTGTCAACCGCTTTCTCTCGCTCGTTTCTTACCGTTTTGCCGACACTCTTCTCATGTATTCACCCATAAAGGGTGAAATAGACGTAAATCCGATAGCAGAGGCTGCGCTCAAAGCAGGAAAAAAGGTCGCTTACCCGAGATGTCTGCCTGAAAATTCGGAAATGTTCTTTCATTACGTTACTTCTCTTGATGAATTAAAAGAAGGTTATTACAAAATACGCGAGCCCGATCCGTCTGCCCCTTTATTTACGCCGGACTCTGTTAAAAGTCCCGAGAGCTGCGTATGCCTCATTCCTGCCTTGGTATACGACAAACGCGGCTACAGAATAGGCTACGGCAAGGGTTATTATGACAGATATCTTTCAAATTTCAAGGGAATAAAGGCAGGTATTGTGTATAATGGTTGTATCGTGGATTCGATTGTTCACGGCAGATTTGACCTTGCGGCTGATTTTATTATAAGCGAGAGGGGTGTAACTATAATAAAGTGAAAATTAAAAACACCTTTTTGGCACCTTGCCTGATGATAATGATGATTGCGCTCGTTACGGCTATAAGGTATATAGACCCCGCCTTGCTTGCACGCAGAGACAACATTTATCTTTCTCTTGTGATATTACAATTTCTCGTACTTCTTTTGCCTGCAGCCCTTTATGCGAAGATAAAAGGCAAGGGATATATATCAACGCTTAACGCAAATATATTCACCCCTGACGCTATAGCTTTCGTTCTGATTTGTGCCCTGGCTTTAATACTCGGAAGCGCCGCGCTCAGATTTTTATGCGAGCAGATATCGATTCCACGAAGCGATATGATACTTATGCGCAAAAGCTTTCCGGATATAGCTCCTGCCGCAGACCCGCTTTTTTTACTTGTAGCGTATGCGCTTACTCCGGCTATAATCGAAGAATTTATATTCCGCGGCATTATGATAAGCGAATACCGAAGCGGCGGCAGAATTTGTGCAGTTGTAATGTCTTCGCTGCTTTTTGCGTTTCTCCATTTCGGTTTTGAAAACTTTATACTCGCTTTCTTTATCGGAGTTATGCTTTCATTTGCCGTATACGTTACAGGCTCGCTCTGGTCGGCGATAATAATAAGACTCATACACAATCTTTATTCGGTATTTTTAGAGTCACATCTCTTTGATTTGCTCGACCGTCCGAAAAACAATATTTTTATGATATTCATTTTCGCGGGTCTTTTCTTAACTTCATTTATTTTCTTACTCGGATGCGCGGAAAAAATGTTTTATTCATACGCTCTTGCAGGAAGAGAGCCGCACGCACGCGATGACAGCTTTGTTTACGGCAAGGTGAATATAAAAACTTCGTTTATCAGCCTGCCGTTCATTTTATGTGCAATTCTTTATATAATCACCTCACTATGATACATAAGGAAAGGAAATATTTCATGAGCCAAAGCGAAAACAACAAAAAAGAAGAGCTGTCAAGAACTCTTGACAGCACAGGCGATCTTGAACACATACGCGAAATAGAAAATATGCTTGAAAAAAGAAATTCATCTGCTGCAGGCTCGTCAAACGCGCCCGTACGCAAGTATGTACGCAAGACGCAGGCAAACAAAACTCCGGCGCAAGGTCAGGACTCTTCTGCCGGAACAAGCGACAGCACGATAATAATAAACCGTGTTCAATCAACACAAAAGCAAACCCCTGAGTCTCATAAGCCTGATATCTCAAAGGATGACGATATAAAGATAGCGCCTGCAAAGAAGCCGTCGCCTGCTGCAGACTCAAAAAGCAAGCCTGCAACATATGTTAAGACAAATAATGAAAGCATTATATCTTCAAGAGCTCCGGCCGTTGAAAAAAAGGTGAAAAAGCCCGAAGCAAAGGCTGCTCAAAGCGAAAGCTATACTCCTCTGCTTACTGAGAACGATGACTTTGAAATAGACGAAAACCCGGCACCGGAAGATAATATGTCAGCAGCTGTAGGCGCGCTTACAAGCGTTGCAAAAGCAGTCATCTATCTTGTTGGCGTTCTTGCTGTATCCGTCTTTTTGGCAGTTATGATAATAAGCGTTGCAAACGACGTGTTTGCATTTGTAAAAAGTGAAGAAGCTGTAACTGTGCAAGTTCCCGAAAACTGCGACACAGACACACTTGCACAAATACTTGCAGATGCCGGCGCGATCAAGCACCCGTCTGTATTTTCTATGTATATTAAATTCAAGAAAAAAGACGGAGATTATATCCCCGGCACATACAAGGTATCACCGTCGCTCAATTACGACTACATGATATACGAGTTTAAAGAGAAAACCCCTGAGCGCACTACCGTGGTTGTGACTATTCCCGAGGGCTACAGCACTGACCAGATAGTAAAGCTTCTAATAGACAAAGGGCTCGGAACTTACGAAGGATACCAAAGAGCGATAAATGAGTACGACTTTGAATACAAGTTCCTTGAAGATACCGAAAACTTCTCTCCCGACCGTTATTGGCGACTTGACGGATACCTGTATCCCGACACTTACTATTATTACTCAGATTCAACCGAAGAAACTGTCATCTACAAGATGCTTGAAAACTTTAACAACAAATTCTCTGAAGAGTATTACGCGCGTGCAGATGAGCTTGGCATGACTGTAGACGAGCTTATAACACTTGCTTCTATGATACAGAAGGAAGTGCGCTATGCCGATGAGTTCGGTAACGTTTCATCTGTATTCCACAACAGACTTAACAACCTTGCAGCATACCCTCACCTTGATTCGGATGCAACAATAGTTTACGCGATAGAGCATGAAACCGGTACGCGCCCCGAATCGCTTACCGACACTTCGTATGAAAGTCCGTATAACACATACAAGTGTATAGGACTTCCCCCCGGACCTATCGCCAACCCGTCTATCGAGGCTATAAGATATGCGATGTATCCAAACAAAACAAACTATTACTACTTTGTATCCGGTACAAGCGGAAGAACAACCTTCTCACGCAACTATACCGAGCATCAGCAGGCAATACAGGACCTGTACGGCTGATAAGTGGTACAATTTATGCTTTCGGAATATACTTTAATAAAAAGTATTACCGAAAGGAGAAAAATCCCGACGGCTCGTCGGGATTTTTACTTAGCTATGCATTTATCAAACTTTAATGAACTGAAACAGAAAGAAGTTATAAATGTTTGCGACGGCAGACGGTTAGGCTTTGTATGTAATGTGGAATTTGAAGTGCCCTCGGGGCAAATTGTATCGCTCTCCGTTCCCGCCGACTGCAAATGCTTCACATTCGGCAAGATAGAAGAAATCAGGATACCGTGGTGCAATATTGAACGTATAGGTGAAGATATTATTATCGTAAAGGCCGATTTTATCGGGCCTCCTAAAAAGCACGAAAACAAATGCTGTTAAGGAGATTTTATAATGCCTGTAATTGAATATAACCGCAATGCTGTGCTTGAATATGCGCGCAGATGGGCAAGTTCGCGCAATCCTGAATTTTATGATTTTTCGGATATAGGCGGCGACTGCACGAATTTTGCATCTCAGTGCGTATATCAAGGAGCACCTGTGATGAACTACACACCCGACACAGGCTGGTATTTTATCAGCGTCAACGACCGTTCTCCATCGTGGACCGGTGCTTCCTTCTTCTATAATTTTATGGTCAACAACACAGGTGTCGGACCTTTTGGCGAAGAAGCAGATCTTCGCTTTGCACTGCCGGGCGACATTATACAACTGTCAAACGAGAACGGCGAATATTATCATACCCTCGTTCTCACCGGTATACGCTACACTGTATTCGGCAGACGGTATTTTGTCAGCGCACACTCGCGCGACGCCTATCAGAAAAGTCTCGCATCGTACGACTATACCTCCTTACGCTGCATCCACATACTCGGCGCAAGGGTTGAAGAGTAATTTGAAAAAGCGGATCTCATCTGTTGCAAACGCAAGAAAACGGGCGAACTTTGTTCGCCCGTTTTAACTTATGCTTCATTACATCACGATACCGCCGTTGACGCCTATAATCTGCCCTGTTATAAAAGAGGCGGATTCTGATGCTAAAAATACCACCGTATCGGCAACCTCGCTTGCCTTTCCCAATCTGCACAGCGGAGTATCTTCGCACAACTTGAGCAAAGTTTCATTGTCAAGCCCGGAGTTCATCTCGGTATCTATAACTCCCGGTGTAATACAATTTACGTTTATTCCCGAAGGACCTGCCTCTTTTGCAAGAGCCTTTGTAAAGCCGATAAGAGCCGCCTTTGATGCAGAATAGATAACCTCGCACGAAGAACCGACCTCTCCCCACATGGAAGATATATTTATTATTTTTCCCGACTTTTCGCGGATCATATAAGGAAGTGTCGCCTGTGCACAGTATACGGCGGCATCAAAATTCGTTCCTACAACACGTTTGTACTCTTCTTCGCTCATATCTCCAAAAAGCCCGATGTGCGACACTCCTGCGTTATTTACAAGTATGTCAACTCCGCCGAGCACATCAAGAGCAGAATTCATCGCAGAAAACGCCGACGTCCTGTCTGACAAGTCCGCTTTTATGCACACAGCGCCCGTTTCTTTACATAAAGCCTGTGCTCTGTCATCCGTATTTTTATATATGAACACAACCCTGTCTCCAAGATTTGAAAATGCTCTTACGCACGCTTCTCCGATGCCGCGCGAGCCTCCTGTTATTATTACACGTCTTTGATTCATAGAGTACGCTCCTTGTATAACTGCATTTTGTTGCATTTTATCATATTCTGCCTACATTATAGTACATATTCTTAATAAAAGCAACAAAAATATCTTGCAAAAATGTAAACAATATGGTATAATGATTATTAGTTGTAACAAAAAGCGGGTAAAAAATGATTGTTAAGCCTAAATAAAACAGAATGGTCAAAAACCCGGTCCATTTGAGAAAGAAGGCAAAATGTCAAAACAAATCATCAACAAAAAAGTTTCCGCAACCCCTTGGCTGAAGCAAGCGCGCATAGTATGTTTGGATATTTTACTTATTGCCATATCTATGCTTTTGGCAGTGGCGATAAATATGTCGGGAAGCCTGACGGAATATCTTCTCACAATAGCTGTCTGGTTTGCTTTTGCCTGCGTTTTTTATTCAACAATGTATTTTGTTGCAGGTCTGCACAGAGTTCTCTGGAAATATACTTTCGGAAACGAGTATATCAAATTATCTCTTATCGTTTTATGCTCTTCTCTGTTTGCACTTGCGGCACACGAAGCTGTAACAAGAGCTTTTCTTAAAATTCTCTCCATAAGTACATATTTTGTTGAAATAATTCTCGCGTTATTGCTTATTGTGTTTTCACACGCAATGGCATCCTATAATTACAAAAATCTGCGTCGCAAATCCGGTGATACGAAAAACGTCATGATTATCGGCTGCGGCGAATCGGGCAACGCAGTTGTTAATCAGTTCTACCGTTATTCCGATTCACCGTACAACGTAGTTTGCTTTATCGATGATAATCCTGAACTGACAGGCAAGGTTACAAACAACATACCTGTTGCAGGAACAAGAGAAAGCATTCCGAAGAACGTTAAGAAGTACGATGTCTCGCTTATCATTTTTGCTATTCCGTCAATATCACCCGATGAAAAGGCAAAAATACTCGAAATATGTGTAAGAACCGGCTGTGAAGTTAAAACGGTACCATCTATTGCCCAGATACTCAGCGGCGAATCGTCACCTTATGAAACGCGTAACATTGATATTGATGACCTTCTTGGCCGCGAGCCTATAAAAGTTGACCTTAAGCGTGTTATGGATTATGTCAGCGGCAAAACGATTCTCGTTACGGGCGGTGGCGGCTCTATAGGAAGTGAGCTCTGCCGTCAGCTTGCGGCTCACAATCCGAAGAGACTGATTATATTCGACATATACGAAAACAGCGCATACGAAATTCAGAACGAGCTCAAAGCCAATTTCCCGAAGCTCGAACTTGTGACACTTATCGGAAGCGTGCGTGATTCCTCCCGTCTTGATCTGATGCTCAGCAAATATAAGCCTGATATAATCTATCACGCGGCGGCTCACAAGCACGTGCCTTTGATGGAGGATTCTCCTAACGAGGCAATAAAGAATAACGTGCTCGGTACATACAAGCTTGTGCGTGCATCGGACAAGCACGGCGTTAAGCGCTTCGTTATGATTTCAACCGACAAGGCGGTCAACCCCACAAACATTATGGGCGCGACAAAGCGCATATGCGAAATGATAATTCAGTCATTCAACAATCATTCAAAGTGCGAATTTGTTGCGGTAAGATTCGGAAACGTTCTCGGAAGCAACGGAAGCGTAATCCCGCTATTCAAAAAGCAGATAGAAAACGGTGGCCCGGTCACGGTAACTCATCCCGACATTATAAGATACTTTATGACTATACCCGAGGCGGTTTCACTTGTTCTTCAGGCAGGCGCATTCGCAAAGGGCGGCGAGATCTTCGTTCTTGATATGGGCAAGCCCGTAAAAATCGTTGATCTTGCGAAAAACCTTATCACTCTTATGGGGCA
>JAZNQU010000115.1:0-20098 GCA_045590315.1 Eubacteriales bacterium | reverse complement strand
TCGCTTTCGATACCGAGAGCACGGATAAGGACTGTTATCGGAATTTTTCTGTTTTTATCTATTCTTACGTAGAAAACATTGTTAGCATCTGTCTCGTATTCGAGCCAAGCGCCTCTGTACGGAATGACTGTAGCTGTATATACGGGCTTATGGGTTTTGAGATCGTTTTCCGTGCCGTAGTAAATACCCGGCGAACGAACGATCTGCGGAACGATAACACGTTCAGCACCGTTAATGATAAATGTTCCATTGTCAGTCATGAGCGGGAAGTCACCCATATAGATAGGGGATTCTTTTACTTCACCTGTGACCTTGTTTGTAAGACGAACGGTTACACGAAGGGGAGCAGCATAGTTCACATCGCGCTCCTTGCATTCTTCTACCGGATATTTCGGCGTTTCGTCAATGGTATAATCGATGAATTCGATTACAAGATTGCCGGAATAATCGACGATAGGGGATACATCGTGAAGAACCTCCGTCAAACCCTCTTCGAGGAACCACTTATATGATTCTTTTTGTACCTCGATAAGATTCGGCATTTCAAGAGTCTCACCGATTTTAGAGAAACTCATACGAGTATTTCTGCCGAGTTTTTGCTCATGGGGCTTGACCATAAATAAAATCACTCCGTTTCAACAAATTTTTGCTTTCATATTTACAAGCGGCGATTTTTGTGCTATTATATAAATAGGAAACAAAAGCTGCCGCCGGTTTATTTTCGCTCACTTTGTTTTTATGCGTGTCCCGAAAAATAAACATATTTAGCGATTATAATGCAGTATAATATTGTAGCACACCAAAAGCCTCTTGTCAATAGATAATCTGGATTTTTTTAATGTTTTTTCTAAAAAATATATAAAAAAATTACAAAAGTGAGGCAGAGTGTAAAAAAAATAAAAAAATGATAAAAAAGACTTGAAATTTTGATTTGTTTGTGATATTATATATGAATGTAACGGCATTTCATAGGAAAAGTGTACCCTATGGGAATCAGATAGTAACATAAGGTATGAGGGAGGTGAACGGTTTGCCGAATATTAAGTCAGCTAAGAAGCGTGTACTCGTTACAGCTACAAAGACAATGCAGAACAAGATGTTTAAGACATCATTCAAGACTGCTTTAAAGAAGTACGAGGCAGCAATAGAAGCAGGAGATAAGGCTCTCGCAGCAGAAACATATAAGGAAGCTGTCAAGAAGATTGACAAAGCTGTTGCAAAGAATATCATCCACAAGAATGCAGCTGCAAGAAAGAAGAGCAGCTTTACAAAGAAATTGAACGCAATGGCGTAAGATTTTCAGAAAAGAAAACAGTCACGGATTTTGCCGTGACTTTTCTTTTTTATTGACATTTTTTTATAATAGTGTTAAAATGTTAGGAAAGACAAGTGAAAGGCAATGAGGAAATGGAAATACAGAAGCTTAAAGAGGCAAAAAGAATAATAATAAAGGTAGGAACCTCAACGCTTACATACGATAACGGTTTTCTTAATTTAAGAAGACTTGAAACGCTGGCGCAGGTCGTGTGCGACCTTGTAAACAGCGGTCGCGAGATCGTACTTGTAAGCTCGGGCGCGCAGAGTGCAGGAGTGTCAAAGCTCGGACTCAAAGAACGTCCTGACACACGTGAGGGTAAACAGGCTGTAGCGGCTGTAGGTCAGTGCGAGCTTATGAATATGTACGGCAAATTCTTTGCCGAATTCGGCTGCACGGTGGCACAGGTGCTCCTTAACCGCAATGTGTGGGATAATGAAGAACAGCGCCACAATGCAGAAAACACCTTCCGCGCACTTTTCAAGCTTCACTGCATACCGATTGTTAACGAAAATGATACGGTATCCTACGAGGGAATCGCGTTTGGCGGAAACGATATACTTTCGGCATACGTTGCGCTTTTGTGCGATGCTGACCTTTTAATAAATCTTTCTGATATAAACGGACTTTACACCAAAAACCCCAGAGAGCATGAAGAAGCAGCACTTGTCCGCTTCGTTGATAAGCTTGATGAAAGAATATGCTCGTACGCAGGCCCTGCGGGAACTGCGCGCGGTACGGGCGGAATGCAGGCAAAGCTTGAAGCGGCAAGAATAGTAACCGAGATGGGGATACCGATGCTCATTACCAACGGCAAGGAGCCGAAGGTGCTCTACGACATACTGTTTAACGCCGAGCTTGACGGTACATACTTTGACACGCAAAGCAAATAAGGGAGTCTTTTATGGAGAATATCAGAGATTATCTCATAGAATTATGCACCAAAGCAAAGTCGGCACAGGCAAAGCTTGCGCTTAAAAGTGACGATGTGCGCAATATTGCCCTTGAAGCTATAGCAAAAGCAATAGTAGACCGAGCAGATTTTATAATAGAAGCAAATAAGCGCGATATAGAAGCGGCAGAGAAAAACGGTCTTTCCAAAGCTATGTGCGACAGACTGTTATTAAATCCTGAGCGTATAGAAAAGCTTGCCGCATCGGTGCGCAAGCTCAAAGCTCTTGGAGATCCGCTTAACAAAATCGAGAGCTGGACAAGACCAAACGGACTCGTTATCGAGCGCGTCAGCGTTCCGCTTGGTAACGTCGCGGTGATATACGAGGCACGTCCCAACGTAACGGTAGATGTTGCGGCAATATGTATAAAAAGCGGTAACGCGGCGATACTTCGCGGCGGTAAGGAAGCGTATAACACAAACCTTGCACTTGAAGAGGTGCTCCGCTCGGCCCTTGAAAGCGCAGGACTTGAAAAAGAGCTTGTAAGCCTTGTTCACGACACGTCAAGAGAGGGCTCAAATACCCTTATGCGACTTAACGGATATATCGACGTGCTTATTCCGCGCGGAGGCAAAGGTCTTATAAGTGCTGTAGTTGAAAATGCAAGCGTTCCCGTTATAGAAACGGGGGCAGGAAACTGCCATATTTATGTTGACGAGCATGCCGATCTTGATAAGGCGCTCAATATACTTGTAAACGCAAAAATAAGCCGCCCGTCTGTTTGCAACGCGGCTGAAAAGCTTATCGTGCATAAAAGCATAGCAGAGAATTTCTTACCTATGGCGGCAGAAGCTTTGAAAAAATATAGCGTAGAGCTTCGCGGTGACGCGCGTGTCTGCAAGATTATCGGCGCAGTACCCGTTACCGCTGACGACCTCACACGTGAGTACAACGATTATATTCTGAGTATATACGTAGTTGATTCTATTAACGAAGCGATAGAGCATATAAACGCATACAGTACAGGTCACAGCGAGGCGATCGTGACAGAAAAGCATGAGACGGCAGAAGAATTTCTTAACAGAATCAACTCTGCAGCAGTTTACCACAACGCATCAACGCGTTTTACAGACGGCGAGGAATTCGGCTTCGGCGCGGAGATAGGAATATCAACGCAGAAGCTTCACGCACGCGGACCGTTTGCGCTTGAAGCGCTGACGAGTATCAAGTACCGCATTCGCGGAAACGGGCAAGTAAGATAAAATTTCAACCCCATTGTGCAAATGGGGTTGTTTTTCAAAGAGGATGAAATGACACTGAAATTATTTTTGCAGGCTATAACAAAATTCGTTTGCGGTGTAATTGCCGTTGGGCTGTTGTTGTTTATTCCTGCCGGAACTTTGAATTACCCGAATGCGTGGCTATTTATGGGAATCCTGTTTATTCCGATGTTTATTGCAGGGGTCGTACTGATGATAAAAAATCCCGATCTGCTGCGCTCAAGACTGCAAACCGACGAAAAAGAGAAAAAGCAACGTACAGTTATAAAATTCAGCGCAGTAATGTTTATTCTCGGTTTTATTGCTTCAGGACTTGATTTTCGTTTCTCATTGTTGCCTCTTAACAGTCGGGTAGTACTTACAGGTTGCGTGATATTTATTATTTCATATATCTTATACGCAGAGGTACTTCGCGAAAACACTTATCTTTCGCGCACGATTGAGGTGCAGGAAAATCAAAAGGTGATTGACACGGGACTGTATGCTATAGTGCGTCATCCTATGTATTCGGTGACAATATTTTTATTTCTTTCAATGCCGCTTATACTCGGCTCGCTTTTATCGTTTTTGATTTTTTGTGCATACCCCGCTATAATAGTTGCGAGAATAAAAAACGAGGAAGAAGTTTTGGAGAGGGAGCTTGAAGGATATACAGAATATAAAAAGCGTGTAAAATACAAACTCATACCGTTTATTTACTAAAAAAAGATTGTTGCAGTTAATGCAACAATCTTTTTTTACTTTATCACAAAATCGGCGCGTGACTGAGGCGCTTGCGCGGCAAAATATGCTTCCTCTGAAGGTATCCACTTGTTTTTGAATATTTCAAGCACCGATTCGCCGCCTCGCGCTTTTATACGTTCAAGCTGTATATCGGGCGAAACGTCAAAAAATGCAGATACGTCAAAATAGTTGCCGTATTTTTCGTGCATTGAGTACGCCCCCTCGACTATTATAACGTCGGTGTAGGGAACACGTATTTTTTTAACTATCTCACCAACGTGACAGTCGAATTTGCCGTATTCAAAGTCGGCTTTGTTATTAAGCTTTGATATTACTTCGCCGATGAATCGCTCGTAGTCAATGTTTCCACCCGGCTCATTGAGCCTTTCTGCCGTGCGCTTGTCCTGCGGCAGAAAAAAGTCGTCTGTATGCACGACGGGCGAAGAGAATACTTGCGAAAGTATCTCTGCCGCACTGCTTTTTCCCGCACCGCATCTTCCGTCAATGGCGACGACGGTGCGCCTCGCGTGTGAGCGCATTTTCTCGATTTTTGAAATCAAGGGTTCAAGTCTGTTTTCAAGTTCTGTCATTTTGATTTAATGCCCCGTGTGTTATAAATAACGCCCGATCTGATAAGCGCGTAAACGATCGGAGGTATAAGTACAAGCTGGAGTATGATACCCGGCAGCGTGCCTGCAAAATATGCGCTTATCCAAAGCGTGAAGCTGTATTCGTTTGAGACAAAAAGAGAAGTTATGATGCCGCCTGCAACTCGTCCGAGTATCATTGAGCATACAAGACTTATGTAGATGTTTGCGTATGTTTTGCCTGTTTTGCAAAGTCTCATCAAAAGAGAAGAAGCGAGACCGTATACGGCGCACTCGACTGCCATTGGAAAAGCAAGAGCAAGTGCCGGCATCGAGGAGATGAGTGAAGAGAGCACAACTCCCACAACACCACAGACGATGGCGTACACGGGCGCACAGGTGAGCCCGCAGATAAGTACGGGTATGTGAATCGGACTAAAGAGCTTGCCTGCTTCGGGTATTATATGCAGGACTCTCGGCAAAAGAATACATAAAGCTATACATATTGCCGTTACCGTTATATTTCTAAGAGATGTTTTTTTCATATTTTCAGTCTTTCTTGCTTATAAGATATATCACAACCGACACTACCGCTACAACAGCTATAACTCCAACTATGATCGCAGGGATCATAATAGGAAAGCTTGAGCCGACCAAGACTGCAGTAGGACCGTCAGCGCCGCCGATTATACCGACAGATGAGGCTTCTTTTTCGCAACCTGCAAGAACGGCGGTAAGTATCATAAGAGGAATGATTCTTTTCATTTATATATTTCTCCGTGTGTATTTTCCGAGTTTTGTCACTTTTCATTATTATATACTATTTTGCTTTTAATTGCAATACAAACTTCGTCAAAATTTATAGGTGTAAATTTCCGAAAAGCTATTGACTTTAGCGCTCTAAAGTGGTAAAATATAAAATCATACACCTGAACTGGCAGAAATAGTCAGACGGAGGAAAATTTATGGAAAAATTCAATGTAATTGAACTTGAAGCATTATGGAACGCAATACTTTCACTTAAAACGCCTGATGAGTGCGGACGTTTTTTTGAGGACATATGCACTATAAAGGAAATCAAAGACATTTCTCAGCGTCTTGAGGTCGCACGACTTCTTAAAGAGGGATGCGTGTACACCGAAATTGCATCAAAAACAGGTGCGAGCACCGCAACGATAAGCCGTGTAAACAAGTGCCTGTCTTACGGTAGCGGCGGTTACACAATCGTTCTTGACAGACTTGAAAAAATCGAAAAGACTTCAAAGTCTGCAAAGTGATCACAGCCGAAAGGATGCTTAATATGGAAAACATTATGCTTGGCCGTGAGGAAAAGATTATATATTCCCTGCGTACCCTTTACAGAGCAAACGGATACACTCAGTTTAAAATGAGTAAGTTCGAGGAATACGACCTTTACGGCAAAAACAAGGACTTTTTGATAAGCGACGGTGTCATAACCTTTACCGATGCCACAGGAAAGCTTATGGCGCTAAAGCCCGACGTAACTTTTTCAATAATCAAAAATTCTGTTGATATCCCGGGCTATATAAAGCGCGTTTGCTATAACGAAAACGTGTACAGAATGAGCGAGGGTACTCACGATTTTACCGAAATTATGCAAAGCGGCGTTGAGTGCATAGGAGAGCTTGATTTGTTCAGCGTATGCGAAGTAATCTCTCTTGCAAAAAAGAGCCTTGCTATAATATCGAGCGAATACGTGCTTGACCTCTCTCACCTTGGTTTTGTTGAAGGACTCATGCAGGATGCACAGGTTGCAGACACCGATGAAGTGCTCAAGTGTATCGGCGAAAAGAACTGCCACGGACTTGACGCGCTGCTCGGAGAACGCTCGGATAAACTCAAAAAGCTTGTAAGCCTTTACGGAGGCTTTGATGAAATTATACCCGAGCTTGAAAAGCTTGACGTCAATGATATTACGCACGCGGCACTTGAGGAGCTTAAAACAATTGCCGGTATAGTTGCCGGTGAAAGAATCAAGCTTGATTTCTCGGTTGTCAGCAGTATGAACTACTATAACGGTATAGTATTCAAGGGATTTGTATCCGGTGTGCCGTCGGCGGTGCTTTCGGGCGGAAGATACGATAAGCTTATGAAGAAGCTCGGAAAGAAGTCGGGTGCTATCGGCTTTGCCGTATACCACGACAGGCTGAAGTACATAGAAAGAGACAAATCAAATCAGGAAAAGCCCGTGCTTATTCTGTATTCTGCGGATACAGATGCGTCTGTGCTATTAGCACAAAAGCAAAAGCTTATAGATGCGGGTAAGGCTTTCGATATTCAGAAGACAGTGACCGATGAAAGCTTATATTCAGAAGTAATCGATACAAGAACGACGGCGAAAGGATAATAACTATGATAAATATAGCATTACCAAAGGGCAGACTCGGCAGCCGTGTTCTTGAATTTTTCGAAAAGGCAGGCTACACTTGTCCATCAATACATGAGAACAACCGCAAGCTCGTTTTTGAAAACGCAGAGCTTGGTATCAGATACTTCTGGGTAAAGCCCTCGGACGTTGCAATTTACGTTGAGAGGGGAGCTGCCGACATAGGTGTCGCAGGCAAGGACATACTTCTTGAGTATTCCCCCGACGTTTACGAGCTTCTTGACTTCGGACTCGGCAAATGCCGTATGGCAGTTGCCGCAGAAAAGGGATCAAGCTTTGACGCAGGGCAGACGCTTCGCGTGGCTACGAAATTTGTGAATATTGCGAAGAACTACTACCGTTCAAAGAGTATGGATATTGACATAATCAAGCTCAACGGCTCGATAGAGCTTGCTCCCATTCTCGGCTTGTCAGACGTTATCGTCGATATTGTTGAAACGGGAACGACGCTTCTTGAAAACAACCTTGAGCCGATTGAAACGATAGTTGAGATAAGCGCAAGACTTATTGCAAACAAGACAAGCTTCAAATTCAAAAACGATGAGATCAACGCTCTTGCAAAAAAGCTTGGAGAGCTTATAAACAAGCCTCTCTGAAAGGATTAAAAATGATAAAGATATTGGATGCAGAAAAGGTGGAGCGCGAGGAAATATTCGCGCGCAGTGAAACTATAAGCGACGTTTCTGATACTGTTGCCGACATAATTGCCGACGTCAGAAAGAGAGGGGACAAGGCGCTTTACGACTATGCCGAAAAATTTGACCGTGCAAAGTTTGACTCTCTTGAAGTTTCACAGGAAGAGATCGAAGAAGCAAAAAAATCAGTATCGCCGCGCCTTATAGAGATAATGGAAAAGGCGGCAGAGAATATAAGAGAGTTTCACTCGCGCCAGGTCAGAAACAGCTTTATCTTAAATGAGAAAAAAGGCGTTGTAACAGGCCAGAAGGTAATAGCTCTTGACAGCGTTGGCTTATATGTGCCGGGCGGTACGGCGGCGTATCCGTCAAGCGTGCTTATGAACTGCATACCTGCAAAGATAGCAGGAGTTGAGCGCATAGTTATAACCACACCTGCCACGGGCGGTAAGATAAACCCTGTAATACTTGCGGCGGCAAGTGTTGCAGGAGCGGATAAGATATACAAAATGGGCGGCGCACAGGCTGTTGCGGCACTTGCCTATGGTACTGAAACCGTAGCTCGCGTTGACAAGATAGTAGGTCCCGGTAACGCATACGTTGCAGAAGCAAAGCGACAGGTGTTTGGCAAGGTCGCCATTGACATGATAGCAGGCCCGAGTGAGATACTTATAGTTGCCGACGGTAACTCATCTGCGAAAAACATCGCCGCAGACCTCTTGTCACAGGCGGAGCACGACAGGCTTGCAAGTGCGGTGCTTATAACTTCAAGCAAAGAGCTTGCAGAGGCTGTTGCCAAAGAGCTTGAAATACAGATACCCTTGCTTGAGCGTGCCGACATCGCCCGCGCGTCTATTGACAACAACGGAAAGATAATCATATGCCCGACAATAGAAGAGGCAATCGAAATATCAAACGAGATCGCTCCCGAGCATCTGGAACTATGTCTTGACAATCCTTTTGACTATCTTGACAGCGTAAAGCACGCAGGCTCGGTCTTTATGGGGAAATATTGCCCTGAAGCACTTGGCGATTATTTTTCAGGTGCTAATCATACGCTTCCCACAAGCGGAACAGCGAGATTTTCAAGTCCCTTGTCGGTAGACGATTTTGTTAAAAAGATGCAGTATACGTACTATTCAAAGGACGCTTTTGAAGAAGTCTACAAGGACGTTGCCGATTTTGCAAAATCCGAGGGACTTACGGCTCACGCCAAGAGCGCACTTGTTAGATTTGAAGACTAAGGTTTTGGTTATATAAAATGAGTAAATTTTTTGATAAACGCTTTTCAAAGCTTGAAGCGTACACGCCGGGCGAGCAGCCGCGTGATATGAAGTATACAAAATTAAATACAAACGAGTCGCCGTATCCGCCGAGCCCCCTTGTAAAAGAGGCTCTTGCAAATGCGGATCTGTGCGATCGTATGCGCCTTTATCCCGACCCCGAATGCCTGGAAGCACGGGGGATTCTTGCTGACATTTTAAACGTCGACAAAGACGAGGTAGTTCTTACAAACGGCTCTGACGAGGCACTTTCCTTTGCATTTATGGCGTTTTGCGAAAATGGCGTAATATTCCCCGAAATAAGCTACGGCTTTTACAAGGTGTTTGCCGAGCTTTACGGACTTAAATACAGACGTATTTTGCTGAAGTCTGATTTTACGATTGACGTAAACGATTACATCGGCACAAACGAAACAGTATTTATTGCAAACCCGAACGCGCCGACGGGACTTATGCTTTCTCTTGCGGATATTGAGAAAATAGTAAGTGCAAACCCCGACAGACTTGTCGTTATTGACGAAGCATACATAGATTTCGGCGGTGAGAGTGCTATACCGCTTACGAAAAAGTATGATAATATTTTAGTCGTGCAGACCTTCTCAAAATCGCGCTCGATGGCAGGCGCAAGACTCGGTTTTGCTGTCGGCTCAAAGGATATTATCAGGGATATGAATACAGTACGCTATTCAACGAATCCATACAATATAAACAGCGCGACACTGGCTCTTGCTAAAGCAACGCTTGAGGACAATGATTATTATATGAACAACTGCAAAAGGATCATGGAGACTCGTGAAGATTTTACTAAGCAGATGAGAGAACTCGGTTTTGAGGTGCTTGATTCAAAGTGCAACTTCGTTTTCGCAAAGCATAAAAATCTTGACGGAAAAGCGTATTATGAAGAATTAAAGCGCCGCGGGGTGCTCGTACGTCATTTTAGTGATCCCAAAATCTCGGATTATAACAGAATCACGATAGGAACACCCGAGATGATGGAAGTATTACTTTGTGAAACGCGCGATATTCTTAAAAATCTATGATGAGAGGGAAGTCATATGAGAAACAGTACAATCCAAAGAAAAACAAACGAGACCGACATAAAGCTTTCTCTTTTGCTTGACGGTATCGGACAAGCAAACATTGATACGGGACTAGGCTTTCTTGACCATATGCTCGTGCTTTTTGCAAGACACGCGCGCTTTGATCTTGACGTTGTATGCAAGGGCGACTTGCAGGTTGACGGACACCACACGACAGAGGACATCGGTATCGTGCTCGGCAATGCTTTTGCCGAAGCACTCGGCGACAAGCGCGGTATCGAGAGATATGCGCACAAAATAATGCCTATGGATGAGTCTCTTGTGCTTTGTGCAGTAGATATTTCGGGCAGAGCACACCTGACTTTCAACTGTAAATTCCCGACAGAGAAAATAGGCGAGTTTGATACCGAGCTCGTACGCGAATTTTTTGAAGCATTCGTGCGCGCATCAGGTATAACTCTGCATATAAAAAAGTTTGACGGTTTTAATTCACATCACATAGCCGAGTGCATTTTCAAGGCTTTTGCGCGTACGCTTGGGAAAGCTGTGAAAATCGACGAGCGATTCAAAGACGAAGTGCCGTCAACTAAGGGAGTATTATAATGGTTTGTATAATAGACTACGGAGTCGGAAACCTTTTTTCGCTCAGATCCTCGTTTGAAGCGATAGGTCAAGAGGTTGTTGTAAGCTCTGATGCTGAGATAATATCAAAGTCGAAAAGACTCATACTTCCGGGTGTCGGCGCGTTCGGAGACGCGGCGAAAAAGCTTCGTGACTCGGGGCTTGATAAAACTGTAAAAGAATATGCGACGTCGGGTAAACCTCTTATGGGGATATGCCTCGGTATGCAGCTTTTGTTTGAAAAAAGCTACGAATACGGCGAGCACGAGGGATTAGGGCTTATTCCCGGAAATGTAGTGCCTTTCAAAGGACGTATAGCTGACTCATACAAAATACCGCAGATGGGTTGGAACTCTCTTAAGATAAACGGCGAAAAGTCACCCATATTCAAGTATATAAACGACGGTGACTTCGTTTATTTCGTTCACTCGTATTTCGCAGACACAAAATCCGAATACGTTTGCGCTTATACCGAATACGGAGAAGAGATAACCGCCGCTGCACACAAGGACAACGTGTACGGATGTCAGTTCCACCCCGAAAAAAGCGGCGAAGTCGGACTTAATATATTAAAAGCATTTTGTGAGCTTTGAGGAGAATAAATGAAAATATTACCTGCGATAGATTTGTATGACGGCAAGGCTGTGCGCCTATACAAAGGCGATTACAGTCAGATGACCGTCTATTCAGACGATCCCGTATCGGTTGCACGCGATTTTGTCTCTTGCGGTGCCGATGAGATACATCTCGTTGACCTTGAGGGTGCAAAAAGCGGCGGACTTGACAACTTTGATACGGTCTCGCGCATAATTAAACAAACGGGCGCTTTCTGCGAAATAGGCGGAGGTATCCGCTCTATGGAAGCGATAGAAAAGTACGCCGATCTCGGTATCGGCAGAGTGATACTCGGTACTGCGGCGGTAAGCGATCCTGCTTTTCTTGAAGAGTCGGTTAAAAAATTCGGCTCGCTTATAGCCGTCGGAGTTGATATAAAGGATAATATGGTGGCAATAAAGGGTTGGACGGAAAAGTCGGAGTATACGGCATTTGATTTATGTGACAGACTCGAAGAACTCGGCGTTAAAACTCTTATATGCACCGACATTTCGCGTGACGGTGCTATGATGGGGACTAATCTGGAACTTTATAAAGAGCTTGTCTTAAGATACACGATGAATATAATCGCATCGGGCGGCGTGTCAACGCTTGACGACGTTCGCGCTCTTGCAAAAATGAACATATACGGCGCGATAATCGGCAAGGCGTATTATACGGGCGACATTGACCTTAAAGAAGCGGTTCGTTTAGGAGGGGTACAGTGATAACGAAAAGAATAATACCCTGCCTTGACGTAAGAGACGGCAGAGTTGTCAAGGGCGTGAATTTTGAGGGACTTCGTGACGTTTCATCACCCATAGAGCTTGCAGCGTATTACAGCGAAGCGTGTGCTGACGAGCTTGTGTTTTACGACATCACCGCGTCAAACGAAGGGCGCAAGCTGTTTACCGATATTTTGTGTGAAACCGCAAAGAGCGTGTTCATTCCACTTACAGTCGGCGGCGGAATAAACACGGTTGCCGATTTTGAAAGAGTGCTTTCCTGCGGCGCGGACAAGGTCAGTGTAAACTCGGGTGCTATCAAAAACCCCTCTCTTATAGGCGAGGCGGCAAAGAAGTATGGTGACCAATGCGTCGTTCTTTCGGTTGATGCAAAAAGAGTTAACGGAAAATACCGCGTTTTTGCCAAAGGCGGACGAGAGGACACGGGACTTGATGCGCTTGAATGGATAAAGCGCGGAGTAGACTCGGGAGCAGGAGAGATAGTGCTTAATTCTATCGACACGGACGGTGTAAAGCGCGGCTTTGACTGTGAAATGCTTGAAGCGGTAACAAAGCTTGTAAACGTACCCGTTATCGCATCGGGAGGGGCAGGCTCGATAGGCGATTTTATCGACTTGTTCAAAACTGTTCCCGACGTAGATGCAGGCCTTGCGGCTTCTGTTTTTCATTTCGGAGAAGTTGATATAAAAGAGCTCAAGCGCGAGCTTGATAAAAACGGCATAAACGTGAGAATTTAACTTGGAGGTTATTATGATAGATATAGAAACACTTAAATTTGACAAGGACGGGCTTATTCCCGCAATAGTCGTTGACGCAGAGAGCAAAAAGGTACTGACACTTGCTTATATGAACCGCGAAAGTCTTAAAATTTCAATCGAGAAAAAGCTTACCTGCTTTTTCAGCCGTTCACGTCAGAAGCTCTGGCTGAAGGGCGAGACAAGCGGAAATTATCAGCATATCATAAGCATTACATCTGACTGCGACAACGATGCTCTCACCGTGCTCGTTAAAAAGGACGGCCCTGCCTGCCATACCGGAGCAGACTCTTGCTTTAATAACTTAATTTTTGAAAATGACGAAGAAGCTGCGCCCTTTTCACTTGAGGCTTTGATGGAGCTTATACGCGGACGCAAGAGCGAGAAAAAAGAGGGCTCATACACGACCTATCTTTTTGAAAAGGGAATAGATAAAATACTTAAAAAGGTCGGCGAGGAGTCAACAGAGGTCATTATCGCAGGAAAGGCGAATGACAAAAATGAGACGATATACGAAATTGCAGATTTGACGTATCACATTATGGTAATGATGGTTGAAATGGGAATTTCTCTTGACGAGGTAAGAAGTGAGCTTGCTTCCCGTCACGTTATCGACCACAAGGTGAAACAGGAGAAAATGACCAAGTGAGCAAATTTAATTTACATACCCATACAATTTATTGCGACGGAAAGAATACTCCCGAAGAGCTTATAATTGAAGCAATAGAGCGCGGCTTTACTGCGCTCGGTTTTTCAGGCCACGCATACATGCCCTTTGATAAAGAAGTAGGCATGTCACCCGAAAGCACGAGGATATATAAGCAAAAGCTTCGTGAGCTTACCGAAAAGTACAAACGAAGGATAAAGATATACACGGGTATCGAGCAGGATATTTTTTCTCCCCTGCCTGCAGACGGGTACGACTTTGTTATAGGCTCTGTTCACTATTTAAAATGCGGTGACAAATTTCTGCCCGTTGATTTAGATCGAGCGTCTCTTGATGCGGCGGCGAAGTTCTTCGGCGGATACAAGGAGCTTGCAAGGAATTATTTTGAGCTTGTTGGCAATACTTTAGAATATACAAAGGCTGATATAATCGGGCATTTCGACCTTATAACCAAGCTCAATGAAAAGGGAGATATTTTCGACGAGTCGGATCCTGACTATTTAAAGTATGCAGCAGAGGCGATGGACAGACTCAAAAACGTTCCCTTTGAAGTAAACACGGGAGCGATGTCCCGGGGATACAGAACAAAGCCATATCCGTCGCTCACACTCTTGAAAATGCTTAAGGATATGGGCGGACGTGTAGTGTATTCCAGCGATTGCCACAAAAAAGAAAATCTCGACTATGCCTACGATGATGCTCTTGAATATGTGCGTGCAGCAGGCTTTGAGCGCTTTTTGGATATTGACGAAATATTATAACCGGAGACGTATATGAAAATATCACTTAAACTGAGAAACCACATATTTTTCGTGTTTGGATCTCTTCTGACCGCGCTTACGATAAGCGTATTTTATCTGCCGAATAAAATAGTAACCGGCGGAGTGTCGGGTATATCAACGATACTCTATCATACAGCCGGCATTGAGCCCGGTATTACGTATTTTGTTGTAAACGCCGTTCTTTTGCTTATAGGCTTTAAATATCTCGGGCGCGACTTCGTTATAAAAACTATAATAGGCTCGTCTATCGTAACGGTATTTGTACAGGTGTTTTCCTATCTTCCGGTGCTTACGGATAATATCGTATTGAACGTTGCCTTTGGCTCTATTCTCTACGGCTTTGCGATAGGTCTGACACTTATAGCAGGCGGCTCGACGGGCGGCACGGATATTCTCGGAAGACTTATACAGTACAAGTTTCCGAGTGTCAGAATCGGAAGTGCTATGCTGATATGCGATTTTATAATAATATTCATATCGCTTTTAATGTTTAAGAATATCGACCTTGCGCTTTATGGAATAATATCGCTTTTTGGTATGAGCTATTCGATAAATTTCCTTATCAGACGGCTTAACGTTTCAAAGCTTGCATTCGTTATAACCGAAAAGGGAAGCGCGCTTTCAGAGTACCTGATAAAAAATTTCACAAGAGGACTTACCGTGGTTGACGCGGTCGGCGGATACACGGGTAATAAAAAGATAGTGCTTATGTGTGCGCTTAAAGAGCGCGAGCTTCCTCTGTTTCAAAAGCGTGTACACGAAATTGACCCCGAAGCGTTTATAATATTCTCAGAGTCCGAGCAGATAGTCGGCAACGGATTCTTTGTTTACAAATAACCCTGAAGCCTTACAATATCAAGAAATTCTACGCACGGCAGAGCTTTAAAACAAAGCTCTGCTGTGCGCTTTTTTGTGTATAGACAAAAAATTATCAACCGGGTTTACTTTTGATCTTTTAGGGTATAATTATAGACAAAGGGCAGACGTGCCTGCAGAATAAGTCTATAAACCAAAAAGGGGGTATTTGAAAATGAAGAAAGGATTTTCAAAGCTTTTTGAAATTGTACTTACGGGTATCGGAATTTTAGCGCTCAACGCAGGTGTTATAATTGAAGAGCTTGAAAAATGAATCTCTTGCAAGTGTCGTTTGAATTTGTCGGCGGCACTTGTTTTTTTGTTTTTGACTATATTTTATACATATTAAATAATTTTTAAATAATGTAAACAAATGTCGGTCTAACTTGACATTGATTTTACGTTGTGGTATCATTATTTTTAGATTTTTATTTTTTAAGCAAGCCTTGCTTTATATGAGGCGAAAAGGTAAATTTTATGGCAAATAACTATTACATAGGAGTGGACATAGGCTCCACAACAGCAAAAATAGCTGTTCTTGACAAAGACGGCAATATATGCGCGTCAAGCTACAGACGCCACTACTCCAATACCCGTGACACCGTTGCCACTCTCTTGAGGGAGTTTGTAAATACATATGGCGACGGTGAAGCAGAGTTTGCCATAACGGGAAGCGGCGGTATGGGACTATCTAAGGTTATGGATATAAGCTTTGTCCAAGAGGTAATTTCCGAAACGGGCGCGCTTGCTGAGCTTGATAAAAAGGTTGACGTTGCAATCGAGCTTGGCGGCGAGGACGCAAAGATTATATATCTTACGGGCGGTATCGACCAGAGAATGAACGGAATCTGCGCCGGCGGTACAGGCTCATTTATCGATCAGATGGCGGCAATACTGCAGACAGACGCAGGTGGACTTGATAAACTTGCAACGAACGCAAAAACAGTCTATCCTATAGCCGCACGCTGCGGCGTATTCGCAAAGACCGACATCCAGCCGCTTATAAACGACGGTGCGGCTCGTGAGGACCTTGCGTACTCAATATTCAAAGCGGTAGTAAATCAAACTATAAGCGGACTTGCCTGCGGCAGACCGATACGCGGTAACGTTGCGTTTTTAGGCGGACCGCTTCACTATCTTAAAAATCTCAGACGCGCGTTTATGGAAACGCTAGGGCTTACGGAAGAAACGGCTGTAGTGCCCGAAAACGCGCACATGTTTGCCGCATACGGTGCGGCACTTTATGCAAGACGTAAATCTTCAAGAAGACTTACGCTTACAGACTTTATAAGCGAACTTGAGAATGCTAAGGGTGTTACGGCAGAGATCACTCGCCTTGAGCCGTTGTTTGAAGACGAGCGTGACTACGAAAGCTTTACAAGTCGTCACAACGAAAACAAAGTAAAAAAGGCCGACATTGAAAACTATAGCGGAAACTGCTACCTTGGTATAGACGCAGGCTCTACGACAACGAAAATTGCGCTTATATCAGAAAACGGCGAACTTCTTTACTCATATTATAAAAACAACAGCGGAGACCCGATAGCATGCGCAAAGCAGTCGTTTGCTGAAATTGCTCAGGTCTTACCCGATAGTGCACATATCATAGGCACTTGCTCAACGGGATACGGCGAAGAGCTTATGAAAAATGCGTTTAAGCTCAACCACGGCGAGGTTGAAACTATCGCGCACTTCACGGCGGCAAAATATTTTGAGCCCGACGTTGACTGCATACTCGATATCGGCGGACAGGATATGAAGTGTATCCGTATAAAAGACGGATACGTTGATAATATAATGCTTAACGAAGCCTGCTCTTCGGGATGCGGCTCGTTTATAGAAAACTTTGCAAGCTCAATGGGCTTTTCTGCCCCCGAGTTTGCAAGAGAGGCACTTTTTGCAAAAAATCCGCTTGATCTCGGTACGAGATGTACCGTGTTTATGAATTCAAACGTCAAGCAGGCGCAGAAAGAGGGTGCAAGTGTTTCGGATATTGCCGCAGGCCTTGCGTACTCTGTTATCAAAAACGCGCTTTTCAAGGTCATAAAGCTTACCGACTCAAAAGCGCTCGGTAAAAAGATAGTAGTTCAGGGCGGTACGTTTTATAATGACGCCGTGCTCAGAGCCTTTGAAAAAACTGCACAGACTGAAGCAATACGTCCTGATATTGCAGGCATAATGGGTGCGTTCGGCGCGGCACTTCTTTCAAAAGACAGACACAACAGAGGATACACTACAGGCGAGTTTATCCCGTCTGTTGCCTGTAGACTTGAATACAGCGTGTCAACTGCAAGATGTCAGGGATGCAACAACAAGTGCCGACTTACGGTAAATAAATTCTCGGACGGCAGACGTTACATATCGGGAAACAGATGCGAAAAGGGACTCGGAATCGAAAAGAGCACAAACGATATGCCCAATATGTTCGAGTATAAGAACAAAAAGCTCTTTAACTATGAAAGCCTTGATCCGAGTAGCGCAAAGCGCGGTGTTATCGGTATACCGCGTGTGCTCAATATGTATGAAAACTATCCGTTCTGGGCGGTATTTTTCAAAAAGCTCGGATTTTCGGTAATGCTTTCGCCGTTCTCAACGAGAAAGATATATACACTCGGAATGGAATCAATACCGAGTGAATCCGAGTGCTATCCGGCAAAGATCGTACACGGACATATAGAGTGGCTGATACAAAACGGTGCGAAAAGCATATTCTATCCCTGCGTCTTTTACGAAAGACAGGAAGACGCTTCGGCTCAGAATCATTTCAACTGCCCTATGGTCACCTCATACCCTGAGAATATCGCGAACAACTGCGAGTCATTAAAGACAGAGGGCGTTAAGCTTATAAAGCCTTTCCTTGCTTTTACAGACGAGCACACGCTCAGAAAAGAGCTTGAAAAGTTTGCGCTTGAAGAGTGGGGGATAGAAAAGGGTGAAACGGGTCGTGCCGTTTCTGCGGCGTGGCGTGAGCTTGAAGCTTTCCGTAATGATATAAAGCGAGAGGGCGAGCAAATACTCAGGCGTATCCACGAAAGAGGCGAGCGCGGAATAGTCCTTGCCGGACGTCCGTACCACCTTGACCCCGAAATTAACCATGGAATTCCCGAGATGGTAAAGAGCTACGGTGTCGCAGTTCTTACAGAAGACGCAATTTCCCATCTCGGTCATGATATGACCCTGCGCGTAACTAATCAGTGGATGTATCACTCAAGACTTTACAGGGCGGCGGAATACGTTTGCCGTGATAATTCTCTTGACCTTATTCAGCTTAATTCATTCGGCTGCGGACTTGACGCGGTCACCTCCGATCAGGTAGCCGATATTCTTTCGCAGTCGGGCAAGATATATACGCTTTTAAAGATTGACGAGGTCAATAATCTCGGCGCGGCGCGCATACGCGTGCGCTCAACCCTCTCGGCTATCCGTATGAGAAATAACGAGGCTGTAGAGCGCGTTGACGACAGTATATTCAAGCCTGTAGAGTACACCGACAAAATGCAGGAAAAAGGGTATACGGTACTGTTCCCCCCGATGTCGCCGATACATTTTGAGATACTTGAAGCGGCGCTTAATGCGTCGGGCTACAAGGCAGTAATGATGAGAAAAGAAGGCCCAGAGATAATCGAGCTCGGACTCAAATACTGCAACAACGATGCCTGCTACCCGGCACTTATCGTTATAGGTCAGTTCATGGAAGCGGTGCTCTCGGGCAGATATGATACGAATAAGCTTGCGTTTATTATGACACAGACGGGCGGCGGGTGCCGTGCATCAAACTATATCGGTCTTATAAGACGAGCGCTGAAGCTTGCTGGATACGGTCATATACCCGTTATATCACTTAGCTTCACGGGCATGGAAAAGCATTCGGGACTCAAATACAATCTGAGACTGATAACAAAATGCTTGCAGGCACTCTATTACGGAGACGTATTAAATATCCTGCTCTTACATAGCCGTCCTTATGAAATAGTACAAGGCTCGGCAAATGAGCTTGCCGAAAAATGGAAACAAAAGTGCATAAAATCGCTTACCGAAAAAACGTTCGGACTGTCTTCATTCCGCTCCAATATATACGGCGCGGTGCGTGAATTTGACGAGCTTCCCGTAAACGAGGGACTCAAAAAGCCGAGAGTCGGTATCGTGGGCGAGATACTTGTAAAGTATATGCCGCTTGCGAATAACCACCTCGTAGAGCTTCTTGAAGCAGAGGGCGCGGAGGCGTCGCTTCCCGGTATGGTAGGCTTTTTGCAGTACTGTTTCAGAAATAACGAATACAGACACGAGCATCTCGGCAAATCGAAGATGAGCGGACTTCTCGGCACAGCACTCCTGAAGTTTACCGATTTTGTCGGCAAGCCTATGAAGAATGCCCTTGCAAAGAGCCGTCATTTTGAAGCGCCCGAAAGCATTAAGACGATTGAGAAAGACGCCACAGAGGTAATATCAATCGGTAACCAGTGCGGCGAAGGCTGGTATCTTGCAGGAGAGATAGTCAGCCTTATCAAAGGCGGCGTAAACAACGTCGTGTGCACACAGCCGTTCGGATGCTTACCTAACCATATTGCAGGCAAGGGAATCATCAAAAAGCTCAAAGAGCTGTACCCCGGCGCGAACGTAATTGCTATCGACTATGACCCGAGTGCCAGCCGTGTAAATCAGGTAAACAGAATCAAGATGATGCTTGATTTTGTTGATCTTGAAAACGAGTCAGAGGCAAGCGAAACTGTGGCAGAAGATAAGTGCGAAACAATATTGGCATAAAAATAATCCCGACACCGTCAGGTGTCGGGATTGCTTTTATTTATGGAATAACTTTTTCGACTGATATGCAGGCTCGCTTGTCATGAATATGCCGAGCTTCTTCATTACGCCGTCGTCAACAGGGGAGAGAATTACCGTCGAGTGAGCCTCG
>JAZNQU010000114.1:0-13060 GCA_045590315.1 Eubacteriales bacterium | reverse complement strand
GGCATAAAAGGAGCCAGCATTGCCGTCGCCCTGCGTTCACGTTCATTACGTATAGTACGACAAGCCATAACACCCGGAATAGCACAACCTGTTCCGATTACGAAAGGAATAACAGATTTACCCGAAAGACCTACCTTCTTGAATATAGGATCCAGAACAACGGTAGCACGCGCCATATAGCCGCAGTCCTCAAGAAGTGCGATAAGGAAATACATTACCATTACGAGCGGTAAGAAACCGATAACGGCAATAGCTCCGCCGATAACGCCGTCAATAAGAAGTGCGTAAAGCAGGGGATTTGCGTTTTCAAAGAATGTGCCTACCCAAGCCTGAAAGATTTCAAGCCAGGCAACAAACGTGTCTGCTATAAACGGACCGAGAGACGACTGCGAAATGTCGAACACCAAAAACATAACGACTGCGAATATCGGAATACCGAGCCACTTGTTTGTAAGTATTGCATCTATTTTGTCCTGAGAATTTCTCTGTCTTGTAAGCACCTTACGCGTTTCAACCTCGGCAACGATCTTGTTTACAAACGCAAAACGCTTTCTGTCGGCATCAACAACCGCCGCCTTGCTTGAAAGGTCGATATTGCCCTGTGTGTATCGAGCTGTCTGAGATTTGCCCTTTATGGAAAGCGCTGTCCCAACAAGCTCTTTAAGCCCCCGTTTATATGTAGAGGCAGTCTCTACAACAGGGCAGCCTAAACGTTTGGAAAGAGCTTTTGCGTCAATCTTCGTTTGCTTTTTGTCGTTTATATCCGTCTTATTAAGAGCAACTACAACGGGAATACCGAGCTCTAAAAGCTGGGTGGTAAAGAAAAGACTTCTGCTCAGGTTCGTTGCATCAACTATATTGATTATAACGTCGGGCTTTTCCTTTTTGACGTAATCACTCGTGATACTTTCTTCCGATGTGAATGGTGACATCGAATAAGCACCCGGCAGGTCAACTGCTACGATATCTGTGGTATCGCATAAGCTTTTCTTTATTGCGTGTTCTTTCTTTTCCACTGTAACGCCTGCCCAGTTTCCAACCTTTTCGTTACGACCGGTCAGAGCGTTGTACATTGTTGTCTTGCCACTGTTGGGATTGCCCGTTAGTGCAATTCTCATTTAAAAGTCCTCCTGATAAAACTGTTCTTAATCTATTTTAACAGCTATAAAGCAAAAATATGACATCGTGGTTAGACTCTGCTAACCGAGAAGCAAAAGTAATCGGCAGATTACCTTATAAAGGCCTGCACTTATATTATAATCGCCTGTGCAAGCTGATTGTCGATATTATATCTGCCGTCTTTAATTGAAACAACCGCGCCGCCCTTTAAGTGAGAAATCACCGTAATAGGCTCACCGCTGTAGCAACCGAGAGAAAACAAAAACGCGTCAAGCTCTTCGTCATCTGTTTCAATGCGTTTGATTATGTATTCTTTGCCTTCTTTAGCCTCTCTTAAATTCATTTGCCTCGCCTGCCTTTGTATGTATCTGATAAGGCGATTAGCCGGTGCTAACTTCGCTCGCAAAAAAAGCGATTAGCCTCTGCTAACCGATAATATTTTAGCACACATAGAAATTATTGTCAATAGCTTTTTTAAAAATATATTATTTTCAGCACACATAATAAAATAAAAAAATAAAAGAAATAAAAAAATTGAAAAAAGGTATTGACAAACAAGAATTGTTTTGATATAATATGAAAGTCGCCAAGAGGTGACGCAATTAAATAGTTGCTGGTGTGGCTCAATGGCAGAGCAGCTGATTTGTAATCAGCAGGTTGTTGGTTCGACTCCGATCACCAGCTCCAGGGAGCGTTCCCGAGCGGCCAAAGGGGGCAGACTGTAAATCTGTTGTCACTGACTTCGGTGGTCCGAATCCACCCGCTCCCACCAGAAAAAGCAACTGCAAATGCAGTTGCTTTTTTCTTCCTTTTGTTGTATAATGTTCATATGAAAAACGGAGGTGCGGCGTATGACTTCAAATATGATAAAGCTTATCGCGTGTATATCTATGCTTGTTGACCACGCAGGGCTTGTGCTGTTTGACAACGATATAGTCATGCGCAGTATCGGGCGTATCGCTATGCCGCTTTTCGCCTTTTTTATCGGCGAGGGCTGCAGACACACGTCAAACAGACTTAAATACTTTCTGCGTGTGTTTATACTCGGCATTATCTGCCAGGCAGTTTACACGGCTGTGGAACTTATCACAGGAAGCTTTAACTCACTATATTTAAATATCCTCTTGACCTTTTCGCTTTCGATACTCATATGCTTTGCGTATCTGAATTTTGAAGAGTCAGAGTCAAAAAGACGTGGCGCAGTACTGTTTTTGAGTGCGATTATACTCGGTCTGCTTTTCGACTTCTTCTGTATGAACTCGCAAAAGCTTACGGGCTTTGGTGTTGCTTTCGATTACGGTATCGTCGGCGCACTTCTGCCGCTTGCGGCTATAATTTTCAAGGACAGGCGCAAAAAGCTTCTTCTCTTTTCGCTTGCCGTCGCTGTCTTTACTGTAAACGAGTGTATCGGCTCTTCGTACTCCGTATTCGCACTTTTGTCCCTGCCGATAATCTATGCTTACAACGGTAAGCGCGGAGAAAAGCGCTTCAAATACGGCTTTTATATCTTCTACCCTCTGCACCTTGCGCTCATTTATTTAATTGATATGTTAATATGAAAACGGATAAATAGTTTCAGCCAAAGGCTCACTCCGAGAGGGAGGCATATTTCGCGCGGTCGCAAATGCGCATTCACCTCAATAATGTCATAGATAAAAGCCGCTATGGAATTAAATCCATAGCGGCTTTTATTACGTTTCAATATTATTATACTTGTTATACATTTCGGCGAGATGATTCCACGTCTGCTTGTCGATAAGACCTGTCGCCGCGATACCGCTTCGCCTTTGAAAATTTTCTATTGCGCCGCGGGTTTCTTCGTCATATATGCCCGTGGGAGAAGCATAGACGTCGTCATAATGCGCCGATAGCGAGCCGAGCATTATCTGCACTATAAGTACGATGTCCGAAACCTCACCCGGCGAGAGCACGTAGCCCTCTCCTTCGGGAAACGGATACAGGGGACTCGGGCGAGAGCGTTTGAAAAGTGCCGACAGGTACGCTTCGTATAGCGCGTCCCACGTTGCGCGGTCGACGATACCTGTCTCTTCTATTCCCTCGTTTCTTTGAAACTGCGAGAGTGCCGCGCGCGTCGCCTCGTCGTATATACCGTCAGGTATGATAAGGTCAATCGGGTATCCTGCAAAATGAAGCTCACGAAGCCAGGTCTGCAGCTCGTATACCGAATTATTAAAATACTCTTGCCCGTTCATACATTACCTCCGCCTATATCATAACCGGGATACTGTCCTTCTCTCCTTGTGTTGCCGCCGCGAATATCGGCAACGAGGTCGGCTATCGCATCCCATACTATAACACCGACTATGCCGTTGACCTCGTACCCGAAAAGCTCTTGGAAAGCGCGGACAGCCGCCTCAGTATCGCCCGAATAAACATCTGTTACTGTTACACTCGGTATTTCGGGGTATACAGCTGATATTTCGTTTAAATACTGTTGAAGTATACGCACACCGTTGCCCTCAACTCCGAGCGAAAGCACTCTGCCGGGAAAGGGCGTTACGTCACCGGGGACGTAGTTCTGCGGCAAAGTTCTGAGTATACCCTCATACACGTTGTACATCGTGTTCCAGGTGTCCTCTTCGACAACACCCGTCTGGGGCAGTCCGTAAGTCTTTTGGAATTGGATAACGGCATTGCGCGTGCCCTCACCGAAAATACCATCGTCAGCAACCTCAGGTATCGCCTCATTGCTCTGCGCTATTACGTTTATAAAATACTGAAGTATGCGGACCGGATCTCCCGTACTGCCCTGACTTAAGCTTCCGGGATACCTGAGCGAGACTTCACCCGGCATAATTCCCTCGCTCTGAAGCTCGCTGAGCCTCTTGACACCGCCATAGATGCGCAAAAGCTGATACCACGTAGCCTTGCCTACACGTCCGTCAACGGCAAGCCCGAATATCTCCTGAAAAGCGCGGACTGCCTCGTCTGTGGAAACACCGAAAACGCCGTTGACAGGAAAAATTTTCGGTATCGCAGGATAGTTGTTTGAAACTCTGTTGAGCCTTAACTGCAAAAGCGTCACATCGTTACCTGATGAGCCTATCTCAAGCGGGGTTTGCGGAAAGCTTTCATCAAAGGGCAGAATAGGGGTGTCGCGGACAATGTCAATATCGCTTCCGTAGTAGTTAGTCAGTATCTCATAAGGCGTGTATCCGCTTTCGGCAAGCGACACGCTTCCCCACTGCGAAAGTCCCGCGCATTGTACCTCGATACCGTCACAGTACTGCGCGAAAAGCGGCTCAACAAAGCCCTGTCTTCTCAGATACTCGTCAAAAATTGAATCTACTATCTGTTCTATGTTTTCAAATATATCTCTGCCGTAAACAAATGACTGATCAAACGCCGTGGAGTTTGTTATGTCGAAATTATAGCCTCGCGAACGGTAGTATTCGGTAAAAATACGGTTGAGCGCAAATGAAATCTGCGCGTATATGTTGGCTCGAAGTGAGCTTTCGGGCCAGGTTGGGTAGATTTCGCTTGAAGCGACGTTTTTTATGTAGTCGATAAAGGGGACTGTCACGTTTTGTGCGCTTGTATCATCGGGCGCGCCAAGGTGGACGGTTATCGTCTCGGGTATGTATACGGGCATCAGAGACCACCCCCGTTCTCAAACGGCGGTTCTCTGTCGGTAACGTCGATACCAATGTCGGGGGTAACCTCAAGCGGATTGTACTCGGCAAGCGGTATCATATACACGGGCAAAACAGACGTGATACCGTCAAATATCGGCACTTCAAGGTTAAAGGAATCATAATAACCGTCGCTTTTCACTTCAATATTATAGATTGCATAGGGGCGTACACCGCCGTTGTCGGGCGACTCGGAAAGGGCGCGCGGCGGTGCTTCGAGGGGGATTTTATCACTCTTGCCGCTTGAGTCGGTGTATCGCGTTGCGATTATCTGACTTTGATCACCGTCAGCGGCGTAAACTGTAACGAGTGCTCTCTCAAGCGGAATGGTGCCGCCTGCCGTGCTCACTCTTACGATAAGATTACCGTTTGCCATAAAAACTCTTCCTTTTTATGAAAATATTACTGTATTTTCATAATATGCGAAAAATCATCTTATGTGAAAGCGGCATAAATATAGCCTCCCCTTTCGGGGGAGGTGGCAAAACCGAAGGTTTTGACGGAGAGGGTGCTTTCGGTGTAATTGCCCTCTCAGTCAGCTTCGCTGACAGCTCTCCCAAAGTGAGAGCCATTTCACATATACCGTCGCCTGTGAGAAGTTTTTCAACCCCTATTGCATTTATTTTCATATTGTGCTATAATGTTTTTGCGACTCAATTAAATATTTTTCATCTCAATTACAAAAAATACCTTGGTAAAAGGTGTTTTTTCTCGTCATTTATCGTAATTGAGATAATGAAATTGAGTCGCATCAATGAGGAAAACACTTTTTCGGTGCGTTCCTCGGAGCGCACTTTTTTATTACATAAACAAGGGGGAATTTCATCTATGCTTAAGTATACTGATTTATTTAATATCAAAAAAATCTTTCGAGATATAATAGATATTACAGAAGTCAAAACGATTTGCGATATGATAAGTAAAATTGGAGATGAAAAAGAAAGAGATGTCCTTTACGCATTTTTGACGCTTCCTCTAAGAGACGCGTTCAATATCGGTTATAAAACTTCCGTTTCAATACTGTTTGATAAGTCTGAGAAACAAACGTATGAACTGAACAAAACCGTTGTACAGGAGTTTAAAGAAAATCTTTTTAAATACATTAATGATGAACAAAAGAAAGAATTTGAAAAGCTTTTTCCTGTTACTCAGAACAAAGTATTTGAATATGGTTACCAAACCGCTCTTTCTCTGAATGTTCCCGATTCAATATCTTAACAATAATAACAAAGGCACCCTCTCGGGTGCCTTTTGATTTTTCTTTATTGCTTTGCCGCAAGCTCTGCTTTATGCTTGTCAAGCAGAGTATGTATGCGGGTTACAGGGTCAAGAAGCTTGCTTATCGTGTAGTCGTGGTTAAGAGTGTCGATGATGTATGACACATACTTACACATATTAACTTCTCCATACCACTCTTTTGTAAGAAGCTCGGGTGTTCTGTATATAAGGTTTGTTGTGAATATCTTTGTGATAGTTCCATCCGCATAAGCCTTATCGAAAAGCTCAAGTCCGTTGCAGAAAAGTCCGAAGGTTGCAAATACGAAGATGCGTTTTGCTCCTCTCTGCTTAAGCTGAAGTCCAACATCAAGTATCGACTCGCCCGAGGAAATCATATCGTCCACGATAATAACGTCCTTGCCCTTAACGCTCTTTCCGAGATATTCGTGAGCCTCAATCGGGTTCTTGCCGTTTACAACAACGGTATAGTTGCGGCGCTTATAGAACATACCGAGGTCTACGCCGAGAACTGACGAATAGTACATACATCTGCCCATACCGCCTTCGTCGGGGGAGATCATCATTATATCGTCCTTTTCAAGCGATATATCGGGATAGCTCTTGACAAGAGACTTTATCATCTGATATGTTGCACGAACGTCGTCAAAGCCGTTTAAGGGAATTGCGTTCTGCACTCTCGGGTCGTGTGCATCAAACGTGATGAAGTTTGAAACGCCCATGTTTGCAAGCTCCTGAAGCGCAAGAGCACAGTCAAGCGACTCACGGGTAGAACGCTTGTGCTGTCTGCCCTCGTAAAGCATCGGCATAATCACAGATATACGGCGAGCCTTACCGCCTATTGCGCCTATAACACGCTTAAGGTCTTGGAAATGATCGTCGGGACTCATGGGTACGGTCTGTCCGTACATTTCATAAGTTACCCCATAGTTAAAGCAATCGGATATAATGTATACGTCATGGCCTCGAAGCGACTGTGTTACAAGTCCCTTTGCTTCACCCGAGCCAAAACGCGGGCATTTTGCATCTACAATAAAGCTTTCGTCACATCTGCGCCATTCTCTGAGATAGCTGTCAACTTTTGCTACAAAGTCCTCGCATCCGCGCATACCTATTACACTGATATCGCCGACAAGTTCTCCGCTCATAATTTAATCCTCCGGTATTTTACTGTTCTTAATTGTCTTACTATAATAAGTATAACATACTATTTGACAAATTTGAATAGTTTTTCACAAAAAAATGAATTTTGTTGATTGTAAATAATTTTTTAACACATTTTCTCTGCAAGTTTGGTGCCGCCGAGCACATGGAAGTGCATATGCTTTACGGATTGGCAACCGTCTTCACCGATATTGGTTATTATTCTGTAGCCGTTTGCAAGTCCTGCACCTACGGCTATCTGTGGTATACTTTTAAATATTTCTGCAACAACAGGCGCGTTTTCACCTCTTATCTCATCAGCCGAAGCGATATGCTCTTTGGGTATAACGAGAATATGTACTGGCGCCTGCGGATTTACGTCCTTGAACGCGAGTATCTTATCGTTTTCAAAAACCTTGGCAGACGGTATCTCACCTGCAACTATTTTACAAAAAATGCAATCCATTATAATAAGTATCCTTTCGTGTTTTTCTTTGATTTCAGTATAACATAACTTAAGCTAAACTTCAAGTGATATTTACAAAATCTTGTTGACAAGAGGATATAAAACGGATATAATATATTTGAAATAAATATGAAAGGATCTAAAGATAATGGAAATTACAAAGGATTCAATAATAGGTGACGTTCTTGATTATGACCGCGATACTGCTCAGTTCTTCCTTGAGATTGGTATGCATTGCCTCGGTTGCCCCTCTGCAAGAGGAGAAAGCATTGAAGCTGCGTGCAACGTTCACGGAACAGATGCTGACGCTCTCGTTGCCAAGATAAACGATTACCTCGCAACAAAGTAAGTTTTGTGTACGAAATGGGTGCGGCATATGCGCCGCGCCCATTTTGCTTTATTCCCGAAAGGAAAATAATACCATGATAACAGTAAGACGTGCTTATGACTGTGATATTGACAATGTAATGGCAGTTATAAGAAGCGCTCAAAAATATCTTAAAAGCCAGGGGATTGACCAATGGCAGGACGGATATCCGAACAGAGAGGCAATCGAAGCGGATATCAAAAACGCTGAAGCATACGTGCTTTCGGATGGCTCTGATGTGGCAGGTTATTTCGCCATATACACTATCCCAGAGCCTGTATACGACCATATTGAAGACGGATGCTGGCTCTCGTACAGCGGTAATTTTGCCGCAATGCACCGCGTATGCATCTCACAGGATTATCGCGGACAAGGTCTTGCGCATATGATATACGACTATGCCGAAAAGCGTAGCAGTGAGCTCGGACGCGACTCCCTTCGCGTTGACACTCATCATGATAACAAGATAATGCGCCATATGGCAGAAAGCCACGGCTTTCGCGCCTGCGGCACGGTCTATTATCCCGGAAATCTTAAAAGGATAGCTTTTGAAAAGCTGCTTAAATAAATGAACACACATAACGAGCTTGACAGCAGACTTTTAGCCTGCACCGGACTTGTACGTGAAGGCAGTATAGTCGCCGACATCGGAAGCGACCACGCTTATCTGCCGATATATCTTGTAAAAAACGGTATATGCCGTTTTGCGATAGCCTCGGATATAAACGAAGGGCCCGTAAAGCGCGCAAAAACGAATATAGGACTATGCGGGCTATCAGACAAGATCGCCGCTATATGCGCAGACGGTCTTGACGCGGCGGCAGATTATAAGCCTGACGACATCGTAATCGCCGGTATGGGCGGCGAGCTTATATGCAGTATAATAGCTGCGTCCGGATACGTGAAAGAGCCGGGTGTGCGCCTGATACTTCAGCCTATGACAATGCCCGAGATACTAAGAAACTATCTTGCAAAAAACGGTTTCAAGATAACAGACGAAAAGATCACGGTTGCCGCGGACAAATGTTACCAGATAATATGCGCCGAGTTTGACGGCATCACGCGTGAATTTACAAACGAAGAGCTTTTGCTCGGGCGCATCAATATTAACAGAATAAAAAGCGGCAGAGCGACCTGCGACGACTTTGTTTTGCTTGAAAGGACTCTTTGTTCGGCAAAACGGAGAATAGAGGGCAAAAAGAACTCAAAATCACCCGATGCAGAGGCAATTGCCGCCGACGTCTCTCTTGCAGAGTTTTGCGAGAGCTTACTAAAACACAAGGAGGCACAAAATAATGCCAACCAAGCGTGAACTTTATAACTACCTTGATACAATAATACCGCGCACACTTTCGTGCGACTGGGATAATGACGGGCTTATGTGCTGCAGCCGCCCGGATGACAAAGTAAAGAAGTTACTTATTACCCTTGATATAACAGACGCGTGTATTGAATACGCAAAAGAAGGCGGCTTTGACACAATACTTTCACATCATCCGCTTATTTTCAAGGGAGTCAAGGCATTAAACACAGATATCGGTGTTTCCGCAAGGCTCATTCGCCTGATGGAAGAAAGAATCACCGCAATGTCATTCCACACAAGGCTTGACGCGGTATCAGGCGGCGTAAACGACGCGCTTGCACAGGCGCTTGAGCTTTATGACACCGAGCCTTTCGGCGAAAACGACTGTCCTATGGGCAGAGTTGGCAGTCTCCCACGCGCGATGAGTGCAAAAGAGCTTGCCGCTTATATAAAGGAAAAGCTCGGTGCGCCCTACGTTAATTATAACGGCAAAAACGACAATATAACGCGCCTTGCTCTGCTCGGCGGTGCAGGAGAGGACGAAATCGCTCTTGCAGAAAAAACGGGAGCGGAAGCCTACCTTACAGGCGAGCTCAAGCATCATGTGCTTACAGATGCATATGATACTTCGCTCACACTTTTTGAAGCGGGACACCACTATACAGAGTTTCCCGTATGTGAAAAGCTTGCGCAAACCGTCAAAGGTAAATTTGCAGATATAGAAGTGGAAATATATAACAGCATCGCAGTAAAAACTGTGTAAGAAAGGGTAAGGCGGCAGCCTTATAATCGGTTTTGGGCTCATACTATGGCAAAAAAACAAGAACTACGCTGGTTGCCTCTTGACAACGCAGCAAAAATATATCCGGCGGCACGCAGGCAGAATTGGAGCAACGTATTCCGCCTCTCGGCAACGCTTACAGAGCCTGTGGACAAAGTCATTTTGAAAAATGCGCTTGAAATTACTCTCGGACGCTTTCCCTCTATAGCTGTAAGGCTCAGGCGCGGTGCATTCTGGTACTATCTGCAACAGCTGCCCGAAACGCCCGATATAAAGGATGAATACAGTTATCCGCTGACAAGGATGACCAAGGCTGAGACAAGAAAGTGCTCGCTGAGGGTAATCGTATATAAAAACAGGATTGCAATAGAAATATTCCATTCTCTGACAGACGGAAACGGCGCGCTCGTGTTTTTAAAGACTCTTGTAGCAGAGTACCTCACTCAAAAGTACGGTATAAGCATACCTGCAGAGCACGGTGTTCTTGACAGACGAGAAAAGCCTTCAGATGCTGAGCTTGAAGACAGCTATCAGAAGTATGCCGGAAAAATTATTGCTTCACGCAAGGAAAATACCGCCTGGCACTTGTCGGGAACACCCGAATCCAAGGGCTTTCTTGACCTTACGTGCTTTGAGCTTCCCGTAAATGCGGTACTTGAAAAAGCACATGAATATAACGTAAGCCTAACTACGTTTATATGTGCGGCTATGATGATGGCGATTCAGAATATGCAGAAAGACAAGATACCGGAGCAGAAACGTCGCCGTCCTATAAAGGTACTGATACCCGTAAATCTGAGAAAGTTATTTGAAAGCAAGTCTCTTCGTAATTTTGTTTTATACTCAACGCCCGAAATTCTGCCAAGGCTCGGCGAATACAGCTTTGATGAAATATGTAAGGTAATACATCACCATATGGCGCTTGACGTAACAAAAAAGCAAATGAGCATGAAGATTGCGGCAAACGTTCAGAGCGAGCGTGTTATGGCGCTCAAGCTTACCCCTCTTTTTCTCAAAAATTTCGTAATGAAAGCCGTATACGATACCGTTGGCGAGTGTAAATCATGTCTGTCGCTCTCCAATCTCGGCAGGGCTGACGTTCCGGAAGAAATGAAGCCTTACATAGAACGTTTTGATTTCATTCTCGGCGTACAGGCTACCTGTCCTAACAACTGCGGTGTTATTTCTTACAACGACACTCTTTATATCAATTTCATCCGCAATATACGCGAAAGCGAGCTTGAATATAATTTCTACAAGGTATTAAGAGACTTTTCTCTGCCAATCAAGGTAGAAAGCAACTTTTTGGAAAGGGATAAAAAATAATGTATTGTATTAAATGCGGAGTTGAGCTTGCCGAAAGCCAGAAGGTATGTCCGCTTTGTAAAACAAAAGTGTGCCATCCCGATATAGAAGCAAATGGCACTGAAAGCCTCTATCCTGTGGGCAAGTATCCGAAAATAAAGGCGGAATCAAAGCTCATTCATATAATTTTTTGCGCGGCATTTCTTTTGCCGATACTCATAACTCTTTTGTGCGACCTGCAGTTTAATAACTCAGTTACATGGTCGGGATATGCTATCGGAGCAATATTGCTCGGTTATATAGTATTCTTTTTGCCAAAATGGTTTAACAGTCCAAACCCCGTTATATTTGTGCCGTGTAACTTTGCCGCGACGGCATTATATCTCTGGTACATAAATTATACAGTAGGCGGCGACTGGTTTTTAAGCTTTGCTCTGCCTGTAGTCGGTATAGTCGCTGCAATTGTTATAACGGTAGTTACGCTTTTGCACTATTTAAGGCGGGGAAAGTTATTTATCTTCGGTGGCGCGACGATCGCCTTCGGCGGTTTTATGCTTTTACTCGAATTTTTGATGAGCTGCACGTTTGATGGTGTGAAATTCATTGGTTGGTCGCTTTATCCGCTTATAACGCTCGTTATATTCGGCATCATACTCTTATTCTTAGGCATAAGCCGCAGTGCAAGAGAGTCTATGAAACGATTGTTTTTTATATAACGCAAATACCGTACCGCAGTCTGACTTTTGACACACGGTACGGTATAATGCATATTTAGCGCAAGAAAGATTGAAAGAAGAGGTTTGTTATGATAACATTTGATCAGATCAAGCGATTATTTGAATTTGATACTGCTAAAAAGTATTGCATTGATTATATAGACATGGTATAATATAAGTGTATTAGATAAATTTAGGAGGAGTACTAATATGAACGAAATGTTTTCTACTACAAAACAAAAAATACTGTTTATTATTAACACTATTCTTATCTTGCTGTATTTTATATTAGATATTGCTAGTATTGCGCTATTTGTAACCCCAGAGTTTAATGTTTTATGGAAATTTATTGCTATTATTTTTCCTTGGATTATTATTTATTTTACTGCACCAAGAACTAATGGTGGTTATAAATTCACAGTATCCATCTGGGGTACTATACTAATTTTCTATTACATATATAATGGAAATGTCCAGATAAAGGGTAATCAATATATTCATACCTTAATGGGTGGAGATTTGATAGTAGATGAACTTCGGATTAATATGATTATAGCTATTGTCTTATCTTGTTTTGTATTTATTTCTGGATTAGGTATATTGTATCGTATGAAAGAAAAAGACAAGTGTAACGAAGGCAACAGCAGTGTCAATGTTCCTGAGAAAGAAGAAAAACCAGTGGAATATATTTATTATGATGAAAATGGCAATATATCTGAGACTCCAACAACTCATAAGGTAAGAAAATAGGGTCATAGGAATGGTCGGCAAATTAAAATATTAAAATTAATAAACCAAATAAAGCTGTCGGGGTTATTCCCGGCGGCTTTTCTCTCCTCTCCTTTTCTTATCCCCTCCTGCGCGGCCCTCACCAGTCGCATGGTCGCCTCACGCGCAAGGCACAGCCTTGCTTCTGATGCTCCCTGCTTTATGGCGTCTCGCTGCACAAAAACGTGCCACCGGCACGTTTT
>JAZNQU010000113.1:0-8589 GCA_045590315.1 Eubacteriales bacterium | reverse complement strand
AAAAGAGGCGGACAAGTATCCGGGATTTATGGGTACGGCAGACAGCATTGTAAAATACGAATCCAAGTTTGAGCCTGTCATAAAAAATCTTCTCGGTGCAACTCTTATTTACGATAACATCGACAATGCCACGGTTATGGCAAAGGCCACAGGTTATAAAGTGAGAGTTGTAACGCTTGACGGACAGATCATCAACGCAGGCGGCTCGTTTACGGGCGGTTCTGCAAAGCGCGACAGCGGTATACTTACGCGTACAAGCGAGACTGAACGTTTAGAAAAGGAGATAGTGAAGCTTCGCGAGAGTGGCGAAAAAATCAAGAAGGATATCGAAAAAATCTCGTCCCTTTCAGATAAGATAAAAAGCGATACCGGAAGCGAGAGAAACAATCTTGCTATAATTGATTCGCTCAGAAATGCCGAAAAAACTCAGCGAGAGGTATTAAGAACACAGGCAGAAAGCGACGAGAAGTTGCTTGCCGAGTGCGAAGCGGGCATTTCAAAAATCGGCGAAGACGATAAGTCGAATATAAGCGAATACGCAAGCATTACAACCGAATGTGAAAGTCTTGAACGTGAAAACGGCGAGATACAGGAAAAGAGATTTGAGCTCGATTCACAGAAATACGAGATCGAGATGCAGAATGAAAAGCGCGCAGAAGAGCTTGCGCAGTTAAATATTCTCATTGCCGAAGTAGGCAAGGATATCGAAAGCGCAAATGAAAGACTTGGTGAAAAAGAAGCAGAAGCAAGCGAAACAGAAGAAGCATTAAAATCTGCCGCTTTTGAAATTGAAAAGCTTGAGTCTGACAATCAGAGTGCGACGGGAGATATCGAAAGCGACCGTGCAATGATAAAAGAGCTTGAAGAAAAAATCGTTGCCGTTGAAAGTGAGCGTCAGAAGAACATTGAAGCCGGAATGGCTCTTGAAAAGAGACGAACTGACTTAAATGCCAGACTTCGCGACAACAACGATCGCAAAAACAACGTTCTGATAGAGCACACAAGACTTGATAACAGATGTACGAATCTCAACAATGAGCTTGATAAGAAAACGGCGCGTCTTTGGGACGAGTATGAACTTACCTACAGCAGCGCACAGGAGTGCGGATACGAAAAGGTAACGCGTGAAAACAGAAACCGGATAGCAGAACTTCAGACGGAGTACAGAAACAAGCTCAGAGCACTTGGCTCTGTAAACGTAAACGCAGTTGAAGAGTATGCAAACGTCAAAGAAAGATACGATTTCCTTTCGACTCAGGTAACAGACCTTGAAAAGAGTAAAGGTGAGCTTCTTGAGATAATAACAAAGCTTGAAGAACAAATGTGCGAAGTCTTTGTGAAAGCGTTTGATAATATCAACCGCAACTTCCAGACGGTGTTCAAAGAGCTCTTTGGCGGCGGAGAAGCAGAGCTTACGCTTGCCGATCCCGATAACGTGCTTACAAGCGGTATAGAGATAAGAGTTGCTCCTCCAGGAAAGATAATCAAGAGCCTTATGCTGCTTTCGGGCGGTGAGCAGTCGTTTGTTGCGATAGCACTTATTTTCGCAATACTCAGAGTCAACCCCACGCCGTTCTGTATCTTTGACGAGATTGAGGCGGCGCTTGACGAGGCGAACGTATTCAGATTTGCCGACTACATAAAGAGATATTCAAATAAAAATCAGTTCATCGTTATTACGCACAGACGTCCTACGATGGAAATTGCAGACAAGCTTTACGGCGTAACGATGTATGAAAAGGGTATTTCGAAGATACTGACACTTGAAGTCGGTGAAATTGAAGAAAAGGTTGGAATTAAATCATAATGGGCTTTTTTGATAAATTAAAAAGCGGCCTTTCCAAAACCAAAGAATCGGTTTTCGGACAGGTCAACGAGCTTTTCAAAAGCTTTGTCAAGGTTGACGAAGATCTTTTGGAGGAGCTTGAAGAGCTTCTTATTATGGCTGACGTAGGCGTTGCCTCGGCAGAAGAAATAATAGAGAAGCTCAGGGATAAGATTCGCGAGGACAGAATAAGCGATGCGGAAGAAGCGCGCTCGGCGCTTCGCTTGATCCTTGAAGAAATGATAGGCGAATACAAGCCGCTTGATCTTGAAACTACCCCCTCTGTTATACTTGTTATAGGTGTAAACGGAGTCGGGAAGACAACGTCTATTGCAAAGATTGCAAACAATCTTAAGGCTGACGGCAAAAAGGTGCTTCTGGCGGCGGCAGATACATTCAGAGCCGCGGCAATAGACCAGCTTAAAGTATGGGCTGACAGAGTGGGCGTGGACCTTATCGCGCACGAAGAGGGAAGCGATCCTGCAGCAGTAGTTTTTGACGCGGCAACAGCTGCTAAAAAGCGCGGCGAGGACGTTCTCATAATCGACACGGCAGGCAGACTTCACAATAAGAAAAATCTTATGGATGAGCTTGCAAAAATAAACCGTGTTGTTGACCGTGAGCTTCCCGGAGTGAGTCGGGAAACGCTCTTGGTTCTTGACGCAACGACAGGGCAGAACGCGGTAAATCAGGCAAAGGAATTCAAGAATGCGGCAAATATCACAGGTCTTGTTTTGACAAAGCTTGACGGTACTGCAAAGGGCGGAATAGTATTTTCCATAAAAAAAGAGCTTGATATACCGGTGAAGTTTATCGGAGTCGGTGAAAAGGCAGATGATATGCAGCCGTTTTCAAGCGAAGATTTTGTAAAGGCGTTGTTTGAATAATGAAAATTGTACTGGCTTCAAGAAATAAGCATAAGATCGTCGAGATACACTCGCTTCTGTCGGGTGTATGCGATGATCTTGAAGTCCTCTCTCTTGACGATATCGGATATATAGGCGATATTGAAGAGGGCGGCGACTCTTTTGAAGAAAACTCAAAAATCAAAGCCTCTGTTCCGGCAGAGCTCGGGTATATCGGAATTGCCGACGATTCGGGACTTGCAGTTGACTCGCTTGACGGCGCCCCCGGAGTTTATTCGGCGAGATTTGCCGGCGAGCCGTGTGACGATAAGAAGAATAACGACAAGCTTCTTAGCGAGCTTGAAAAGATAGGCGACAAGGAAAGGAGCGCAAAGTTCGTTTCTGTTATCACCATTCTTTTCCCGAAGGGAAGCAAGCTTCATTCTTTTGATGAATCAAAGCTCGAGTACGGTGTACTTGCAGTTGACACAAAAACAGGCGCGCGAGGCTTTTCCTGCCGCGGCGAATGCCCGGGACGTATCCTTTACGAAGAAAGAGGAAACGGCGGCTTCGGATACGATCCGCTTTTCTATTGTGAGTACGGCAAGACCTTTGCCGAGCTGACACCCGAAGAAAAAAATCAAATCAGTCACAGAGCGGCGGCAATGAAAGCGTTTGTACACGATCTTGTGTGCATACTTGACTGAAAAGAGGAATAAAAATGACAAGTAAGCAAAGAGCATACCTGCGCTCGCTTGCCCATTCACTTGATACGATATTTCAGGTAGGCAAGGGCGGCGTTGGTGAAAATATGTGCAAACAGGTCTCAGACGCTCTTGAAGCGCGCGAGCTTATAAAGCTCAGAGTCCTTGATAACAGCGATTACACACCCCGTGAAGCTGCAGAGGAAATAGCAGAAGCAACGGGAGCTGAGGTAGTGCAGGTTATCGGCACGAAGTTTGTTTTATATAAAGAATCTGTTGACCATAAGACGATAGTCTTGCCAAAATAAGCTATGCGTATAGGAGTTTACGGCGGAACCTTTTCGCCTGTTCATAACGGCCATATTGCTATGGCGAAAAGCTTCTTTGAACAGTTAGAGCTTGATAAGCTTTACGTTATACCTACTTTTACCCCTCCGCACAAAAACGAGGTGGACGGAGCCGGAGCTTACGACAGATACGAAATGCTGAAGCTTGCCTTTGACGGGTGCGACGGGATAGTCGTATCGGATATCGAAATAAAGCGGGCAAACGTAAGCTATACGGTAGACACCTTAAGAGAACTTAAAGACGAGGGAGAACTTTTCCTTCTTTGCGGAAGCGATATGTTTCTGACTCTTGAAACCTGGCGCGAGGCGGCAGAAATATTCAGGCTTGCTCACATAGTGCTCGGTCGCCGCGAAAACTGCGACGATACTGCAAGGGCACTTGATAAACACAAGATTTTTCTTGAAGAGAAGTTCGGTGCCCAAATACACGCGTTGGATTTTTCTGCGATAGAAATATCTTCAAGTGAGATAAGAGAGCATATAAGATGCGGTGATTGCGTACACGGGTATTTGCCCGAGGCGGTTGAAAATTATATCAGAGCGCATAAACTGTACGCTCCCGATATAACCGAAGAAAAGCTTGAAGAGATAAGAACACGGGTGAGCACGATGATGAGCGCGCGCCGCTTATCGCATACTCTCGGAGTTGAGCGCGAGATTATAAGTCTTGCAAAGATATTTCTTCCCGAAAAAGTCAATAAGCTCCGTGCGGCGGCTCTTCTTCATGATATAACTAAAGAGTACCCGACACAAAAACAGCTTGAGATTTGCAAAACGTATTCTATAGAGGTAAGCGATTCTCTGAGGCGCTCGCCTAAGCTTTTTCACGCCGTAACAGGTGCATACGTTGCAAGAACGCTTTTTGAAGACGTGGTTGACGGGGAAGCTTTTGATGCAATACTGTATCATACAACGGGCAGACGCGGTATGAAGCTTGCAGAAAAGCTTTTGTACCTTGCCGACTATATAGAAGACGGCAGAACTTTTGACGACTGTGTACGACTCAGAAAATATTTTTATGATAAGATAAATAATCTGACTGCAACGGAAAAATACACGCATTTGGAAAAGACTCTTTTATTAAGCTTTGATATGACGGTAAAAAATTTACGTGACGAGGGCGCTTGTGTCGATCCTGTCACGCTTGATGCTATGGATTTTATAAAATCAGAGCTTGAAGAGGCACTTGGCAGAAAAATCAGTACAGAGGAATTGTAATGTCTAAGGATAAAAACAATAATAAAAAGAACTCCCCAAAGACAATGCGCGGCAGACAGGTGTCTGCTTGGAAGGTAGTTCTTATAGCAATACTTACTTTGCTTGTGGTTTGCGCTGCGAGCGTATACGTTTTCTTTGAAACTTACGTACCAAACGTAGATGATGACGCGCATTTTGCTAAGCTTGATACGAAGGACGTATTCTCGCTTACTAAAAATACGTCAATGAAAAAATACAATTTTGCACGCGCTTTAGACGAGTTTGGAAATGCAATCAAAAAGCAGCTTGCAAACGCCGAAGGCGAGCTTGTACGTGTGCAGGGAATATATAACTTTCTTGTGCTGGGGCACGACAAGGTAGCGCTTAATACCGACGTTATTATGATTGCAAGCTTTAATACGAATGACGGAAGCATAAATATAATGCAGCTTCCGCGTGATACGTATATAGAGCACGACGGCTATGCGCATAAAATAAACAGTATGTTTGCATATCTTGTTGGCAGAGCGCGTGCAAACGGCTCGAAAAACGTTTATAATGACGCGCTTGCAAACTTCTGCACGGTTCTTGAAAATGCCTTGAGTATAGAACTTGACAATTACGCGCTTATAAACCTCGGAGCGTTTGAAAATATAGTGGATATCGTCGGCGGAGTACCTATTGATGTTCCGGCAGATATGCATTACGATGACGAAATTCAGGGTTTAAGCATTCATATAAACAAGGGACACCAGGTGCTTGACGGTGAGACTGCCGCAGGATTTGTGCGTTTCAGAAGCGGATACGTCAACGCGGATATCGGACGGCAGGATGCGCAGAAGCTGTTTATGAGTGCATTCTTAAATCAGGTCAAGAACACGATCTCGGTCGGCACTGTAACAAAGATCGTTGATCAGGTTATCAAAAACATCACCACGGATATGAATGCTGCCGATGCAGCGTATTACGCAAAGAGCGCGCTGTCGGTAGATCTCGGTAACCTTAATATGATAACACTTCCCGGAAAGTCTATATATTCGGGCGGAGTTTCCTATTATGTAATATACAGAGAAAGCGCGTTTGATATAGTAAATAATTATTTCAACGTATATAACCGTGATATCAGCGAAGAAATGTTTGATATTGATTTGTTATTTACCGACAGCAGATCAAACAATATAAACTCAATATATTATTCAAGTAATACCGACTATCGTGTAAATAACGGTGAAAATGTAAACGAAGACGGAATATATATACCGAGACTTCCCGATGCCCCGGCACCGAGTGAAACGTCTGAAACAGAAGAAGCAACAGAACCGTCGGACTTTGGTGAGTCTGATGAATCTTCTGAAACGGATGAATCTGATACACAAACGGGCGAAACGGAAGATCCGGGTAATGAATCGGATACTACATACTCCGATGAAGACGAAGCTTACGAGTACGACACACAAGAGCCGGGTGAAGAAGAGACTTCACAAGAGGAAGAAACCGGTATAGAGACGGCAGAAACCGAAGAAGAAACTATGCTGTCGGAGTAAAAAAGAAAGAGAAGAAAATATGGATAACACAAACGTAAATCAGAATGAACAAAAGTACCCCGATCTCTCGGGCGTAACTTCAAGAGAAGCGGCAGAAGAAATGGTACGCATACTCGATATGCGTAAAGCGCGCGATATCAAGCTTCTTCGCGTTGAAGAGCAGACGATAATCGCAGAGTATTTTGTAATATGCAGCGGCACTTCAAGTACGCACATCAAGAGCCTTGCCGGCGAGCTTGAATTTAAAATGTCAATGTCCGCACTCCCGCCCGTAGGCTTGGACGGATACACCGAGGGCAAGTGGATAGTACTTGACTTCGGCTCTATAATGGTACACATATTCGGAAATGAGAGCCGTGAATTTTATAAGCTTGAAAAATTCTGGGCAGATGCTGAGGAAATTGATATTTCTGCACTTTTGACAGAGTAAGACACTACAGAGACATAGAGAGGTTTTAAAACAATGAAGTACGATTTCAAAACCATTGAACAGAAATGGCAGGAAAAGTGGGAGAGCGAACACGCATTTGAGGCAGAAGATCATAGCTCAAAGCCCAAATTTTACGGACTCGTTGAATTCCCCTATCCGAGCGGCGCAGGTATGCACGTAGGTCATATCAAAGCTTACTCGGGACTTGAGGTAATATCGAGAAAAAGACGTATGCAGGGCTATAACGTGCTCTTTCCGCTCGGCTTTGACGCTTACGGTCTTCCTACCGAAAACTATGCTATTAAAACAGGAATACATCCCCGTAAGGTGACTGATGACAATATAGAGAAGTTTACTTCCCAGCTTAAGCGCGTAGGCTTCTCGTTCGACTGGACGAGAACTATCGACACAACAGAGGAAGGCTACTATAAGTGGACACAGTGGATATTCAGAAAGATGTTTGACCACGGACTTGTTTTCCGTGACAACGCTCTTGTAAACTACTGCCCGAGCTGCAAGGTCGTACTTTCAAATGAAGACTCGCAGGGCGGCAAGTGCGATATCTGCCACAGCGACATCGTACAGAAGGCAAAGCCTGTATGGTATCTCAGAATCACAGAGTATGCCGACAAGCTTCTTGAAGGTCTTGAAGAGGTAGATTATCTTCCCAACATCAAGTTCCAGCAGGAAAACTGGATAGGCAGATCGACAGGTGCTTTTGCAAACTTTAAGCTTGCAGGACTTGAAGACTCGCTTCGTATATATACAACAAGATGCGATACGATGTTCGGCGTTACGTTTATGGTAATTGCTCCCGAGCATCCTATCATCGAAAAGTACAGAGACAGAATTACAAATATCGAAGCACTCGACGCTTATAAAGACGAGTGTGCGAAGAAGACTGAATTTGAGCGTACACAGCTTGTCAAGGATAAAACAGGCGTGAAGATCGAGGGACTTGCGGCCGTAAACCCTGCAAACGGCAAGGAGATACCGATTTACATTTCCGACTACGTAATGATGGGCTACGGTACAGGTGCTATTATGGCAGTCCCTGCTCACGACGAGCGCGACTATGAATTCGCAAAGAAGTTCGGCATCGACATAATCGAGGTAATAAGCGGCGGAAATATCGCCGAGGCGGCATATACAGGCGACGGCGAAATGGTCAACTCAGACTTCCTTAACGGAATCAAGACCAAAGCCGAAGCTATCGAAAAAATGCTTGAATATCTTAAAGAAAAGGGAGTTGGCGAAAAGGGCGTACAGTATAAGATGAAGGACTGGGCGTTCAACCGACAGAGATATTGGGGCGAGCCCATTCCGATAGTGCACTGCGAAAAGTGCGGCACGGTGGGTGTACCTTACGAAGAGCTTCCTCTTACACTTCCGCCTGTAGACAACTTTGAGCCCGGCGAGGGTGGCGAAAGCCCTCTTGCAAAGATAGATTCGTTTGTAAACTGCAAGTGCCCGAAATGCGGTGCTGACGCGAAGAGAGAAACAGACACAATGCCGCAGTGGGCAGGATCGTCGTGGTACTATCTGCGCTATATCGATCCCAAGAACGACACCTGCTTTGCAGATGAAGATAAGCTTAAATACTGGCTCCCCGTTGACTGGTACAACGGCGGTATGGAGCACGTAACACGTCACCTTATCTATTCAAGATTCTGGCATAAGTTCCTCTATGACATCGG
>JAZNQU010000112.1:0-2964 GCA_045590315.1 Eubacteriales bacterium | reverse complement strand
CTCGGGTTCTACGGAGACAAGTCTCCCGATATCGACCTTAACTTCTCGGGCGACGTGCAGGAAGACGCACACAAATACACCGAAGAGCTTTTCGGCAAGGAAAACGTCTTCAGAGCAGGTACGATAGGCACGCTTGCTGATAAGACCGCCTACGGATATGTGAAAAAGTATCTTGACGAGCGTAAAATAGTTCTGCCGAAAGCAGAAGTACAAAGGCTTGTAAACGGCTGTGTTGACGTTAAGAAAACGACCGGTCAGCACCCCGGCGGTATCATTGTAGTGCCGCGCGAATACGACGTTTACGACTTCACTCCCGTCCAACACCCTGCCGACAATCCCAACGCAGGTACTGTTACCACTCATTTTACATACAAATTCTTACACGACACGATACTCAAGCTCGACATACTCGGACACGATGTGCCGACCAAGTATAAAATGCTTGAAAAGTACACAAATACGAGCGTGCTTGACGTGCCGATGAATGATAAAAAAGTGTACGAGCTCTTTTTGTCAACAAAACCGCTCGGCGTTACTCCTGAGGATATAGGAAGCCCGATAGGTACGTACGGACTGCCCGAAATGGGTACGAAATTCGTGCGGCAGATGCTTGTTGACACAAAGCCGCAGGGCTTTTCCGACCTGTTGCAGATATCAGGACTTTCGCACGGTACAGACGTGTGGCTTGGTAATGCAAAGGACCTCATCGACCAGGGTATATGCACGATTTCCGAAGTTATCGGTACGCGTGACAGCATTATGACCTACCTTTTATACAAGGGTGTGCCCCCGAAAGATGCGTTCCAGATAATGGAAGACACGCGTAAGGGTAAGGCTCCCAAGACCTTTACACCCGAGCGCATACAGATGCTTAAAGACCACAATGTGCCCGACTGGTACATTGACAGCTGTCTTAAAATCAAGTATATGTTCCCGAAAGCGCACGCTGCGGCTTACGTTATGTCGTCTATAAGACTTGCGTGGTACAAGATATATTATCCGCTTGAGTTTTACGCGGCGTTCCTCTCGGTAGCACCCGGTGGCTTCGATGCTGAAATCGTCGGTCGCGGACTCGGTGCGGTAAAGGCGTATATGGCAGAAATCGACAAAAAAGGAACGGGCGCAACACAAAAGGAAAAGGACACCTACGATATATTCCAGCTCGTTGTCGAGTGTATGGCACGCGGATATAAGTTTTTGAAGGTAGACTGCCGCAAGAGTGCGGCGACAGCGTTTTTACCCGAAGACGGCATGATACGCATGCCCTTCTCCTCTCTGCCCGGACTTGGCGAAACAGCGGCGGCAAATATTATCCGCGCTCGTGAAGAGGGCGAGTTTATGTCGGTTGAGGAAATGGGACAGCGCTGCGGACTATCAAAGTCAATTCTTGAACTTCTCAGAAAGAACGGCGCGGTAGACGGGCTTCCCGAAACCAATCAGATGTCGCTGTTTGATATGGCGCCGGCAGTTGTTGAGAAAAAGCAGGCAAAAGAAGAGGTTGTTGAAGTTATAAACGAAGCTTTCGTTGACGAAACTCAGGCTGACCAGCTAAGCTTCTTCTGAGCCCGTGAGGACGGGCAGCCAAACAGCGCGTGAAGGCTGATGGAATTCAAAGTCTCGACCCGTACTCATTTGTCGGTTAATAAGCAAAAGAAGGCATCCGTAAAGATGCCTTCTTTTATTTTAATAGTTCGCGTAATTTTGCGAGTATCTTCTTTTCTTCACGCGATATTTTAACCTGTGTAATACCGAGTTTTTCAGCGCACTGCTGTTGCGTCATATTCTTGAAGTATCGCAGATATACTATCTTGCGCCAATCGTGTGGAAGCTTGTCAAGCGCGCTTGTGAGCGCTATCTTTTCTGTCAGAGAATGTATCGCGTCCTCGCTGTCGGCTATCGTTGTTTCAAGGGTTAGCCCCGTGTCTCCCATAGACTCATTTAATGACGCTATGGGATTTGTCGAATCAAGGGCGAACACAAGCTCTTCCCTGTCAACCTCGCAAAGTCTTGCAAGCTCGTCTACACCCGGCTCACTCCCGTGCTCTCTGATATATTCTTCTCTGACTCTTAGTATCTGCGCGCCGAGTCTTCGCGTCTTTCTGCCAACACGTATCATACCGTCGTCACGAAGATAACGGCGTATCTCGCCGATTATCAGCGGTACGGCATAGGTCGAAAAAGCGGTATTATAGCTTGCATCATAACTGCGGACAGCTTTGAGCATACCGACAGAGCCTATCTGCAAAAGGTCTTCAAGCTCGACTCCTCTGCCTAAAAAACGGGCGGCAATACTGCGTACAAGTCCCGCGTTGTTTTCCATAAGCTTCTCAAGCGCCGCTTCATTCCCACTCTGTGCAAGATTTAAAAGCTCGGCGTTATCCGAGAATCTTTCGTCTGCCATTATAGTTCCTTTCGTCGGGGTGAAGTTTGTCACTCTGCACTCTTATTAAGATTAAACTGCATTGTCACGATAGTGCCCGCGCCGCGCTTGGATACAACTTTAAAACGGTCGGAAAGACTTTCCATAATAGGAAAACCCATGCCGCTTCTCTCGCCTGCCGCGTCTGTTGTAAACAGCGGCTCGCGTGCACGCTCAATGTCCTCGATACCGCATCCGCGGTCGCGGACTGTTACGGATACCGTCATATCGTCATACGCTTTGAGAGTCAGATATATTTTGCCGATATTATCCTTGTAGGCGTGCACAACGCAGTTTGTGACCGCTTCGGAAACGGTGCACTTGATGTCTGCAAGTGCTTCAACCGTCGGATTGAAGTTTGCGCAAAACGCGGCGCATATGTATCGGGCAAGCGACTCGTTCTCGCTTTTTGAATCAAAAACAATTTTTACTTCGTTGATTTTATTTCGTTTCATTTAAACACTTCCTTTCACTTAATTTTTTTATCACTCTTTGTTTTTTCAATCTGAATAAGTCTGTGAGTACCGGCAAGGTCGAGTATCTTC
>JAZNQU010000111.1:0-10045 GCA_045590315.1 Eubacteriales bacterium | reverse complement strand
GCGGTGTTTTTGCCCGTTTACTTGAACGCTGGGGCGTGTGATTCATTATTGGCGAAAGTGTTGGGTCCGGGGTTTGACAGTGAGAAGTACATTTTTGCTGCTTTGGTCGTACCGAAGTCGCGGTTGGAGCCTGTCTCCTGTACCTTATTAAAGGCATCGCGGAACATCTGATTGTGCGCTTCCTCGCGGTTCAGAAGGAAGTCGATGGTCTCGCGTACCTTCTTGTCCTCGATCTGACGATATAGGTACTCATAGACTACCTTGGCGCGTTGCTCGGAAGCGATGTTTGAAAGCAGATCGGCGCACAAGTCACCTGTAACAGTGACGTAATCGCCTGTCCAGGAGTAGCCTGATGCGTTAATAAGTCCGGGATTAAGGCCAAGCTGGACATGGGTCTGAATTTCGCCCGCCTGTACTTTGGTAGCGTCTACGTCGTGACCGTTTAAGAGATTTATCGTCTGCGCCACCATTTCCATATGACCGAGCTCTTCGGCAGCGATGTCAAGAAAAAGGTCCTTTATTTCAGGATCCTTGATACGAAAGCTCTGCGACATATACTGCATCGCCGCCTTAAGCTCCCCGTTACCGCCGCCAAGCTGCTCCTGAAGGAGCGCCGCGTACTGTGGATTAGGTCTCTCGACTTCCACCGGATGAAATAACTGTTTTTCGTGTTTGAACATATTGACCTCCGTTTTTGGTATCAATCTTATTGTTTCCGCTACAAAAGAAAATATACTTTTTTACCTGCAATATACATAAGTGTGTTTTTCTATACAAAAAAGCCGGCACATCAAGGTATGTGCCGGCTTTAACTTAAAGAATGTTTAAAGTCCCCTCTTAGCGAGGGGACTTGAAAGTTAGCGCAAGCTAACTGCAGGAGAAAACAAAGATCCTGCGAGGTGGGCAGGATGGTTAGCATATGCTAACTTAATTACATTATAGCATCATTTTACAGCCTTGTCAATAGTAGATTGTAAAAAATCGTCTGAAAAGCTCAGACGATTTTTACTTTTTTCTGTACCATCTTGCGTGCTCGCAGCTCTGACAGAGTTTTTCCGCGGCGCGGTGATTTGTAAAGCTATCGTATAGTCTGCGTGCGCGCTCGCCACCGAGTATTGTGTCAAGATCATTTTCAAATATATTTCCGAGTGTAATCGCACCGTCGTGGTCAAGACAACAGGGAACAACACTTCCGTCAACAAGCACTCCGAACTGGTCACGCAGAGCGTAGCAGAAAAGGTTTTCTTCACAGTCTGTAATCTCGACATTTTCATCGGGCCAGTCAAACTTGTTTCCCCATTCGATAAACACCTTATCGCACAGTCTCTCGCCGCTTCTGTTAGGCGTTACTGTACTGCCGGAGTCCTCACTGAATTTATGAAGTCTGTCGATTATATATCCGTTAAGCTTGTCCTTACCGCCGTTGTTCCAGAGCCTGAAAACGGTGATAATACCGGATGATGCTGACTTTCTTGCAAAATCTATTGCAGAGTCAAGGTAATCATCAAGTTTGCCTGTTGAGTCGTTGCCCTCGTATGCGTGAAGACTGATACTTACCTTATAAAGCTTTTTCGAGTTAATCAGAAGCTCTCCCTTTTCGCGCAAGAGCGTACCGTTGGTTGTAAGCATTACACGGAAGTTAAAGCTGTCTGCAATTTTCAGTATTTCATCAAGCTTTGGGTGTGTCATCGGCTCGCCCATAAGGTGAAGATAGAGATATTTTACCTTGTTATCAAGCTTTTTGAGTACATTTCTGAATTTTTCGGGCGGCATATATTCGCTCTTTCTCTTATGTCCGATGCAGAAGGAGCAATTAAGATTACATATATTCGTTATCTCAACGAATGCCTTATCTGTCATAATTACCTTTTATCTTTGTTTATAAAGTATTGGTAGAGGTTGCAGGGGATCATACCGTTATAAAGCTTGCGGATCTTATCGGCGCGTTTACCGTAAAGCTTTTCAAATCCCTCGTGTGAGGTGAGTACGTATACCTGCCAGGGCGCAAGAGAGCGGAATTTTTCGCCTATCTCTTTGTAAAGTACTTCAACGTCAGCCATTTCCATAAGTCTTTCGCCGTACGGCGGATTGCAGACTATCGTACCTCTTCTGTCGGGACGCTCGATTTTTCGTGCGTCACACTCAAAAAAACGAACGCATGAGTCAACGCCGGCTCTGCGTGCGTTTTCTTTTGCAATTTCAAGTACAGACGTATCAATATCCGAACCCCATGCCTCAAAATCTGTTTTACGGATGTTAGAAATGGCCTCTTCGCGCGCAGCAGTCCATATTTCTTTACCTATAAAAGGGAAGTCTTCAGCGGAAAAATCGCGGTTGACACCGGGGGCTATGTTGTTCATCATCATTGCCGCTTCTATAGCTATCGTGCCCGATCCGCAGAAGGGGTCCCACAAAAGAACGTTCTCTCGCGGGCGAGAGGTTGCAGCAACTGCCGCCGCGAGCGTTTCACGAAGCGGAGCTGCGCCCGAAGCGGGACGGTATCCGCGTTTGTGAAGCGGCGTGCCCGATGTGTCTATCATCAGACGGGCAACGTCCTTGAATATGAAAAACTCTATCTGGTATTTTATTCCCGTCTCGGCAAACCATTTGATGCCGTATTTGTTTGCAAGCCTGCCGACGACTGCTTTTTTTACTATACTTTGACAGTCGGGAACGGAAAAGAGCGTACTTTTAATGGCGTGTCCCTTTACCGGGAAAGCGTCTTCGCGCAAGATGTAGTTTTCCCACGGCAGCGCGATAGTGTTGTCAAAAAGCTCTGTAAATGAGCGAGCGGGAAACTCGCCGACAAGTATAAATACCCTCTCGGCAAATCTCAGATTTATATTAGCTCTTGCAATAGCGGCTTCATCGCCCTCAAATGTGATTCTGCCGTCCATTGTGTCGATTCTTTTGTATCCGAGAGCTTCAATTTCATTTCCAAGAAGCTTTTCGAGACCGAATAAGCACGTGGCAACGTATTTTTGCTTCATTATCTGTTATCCCTGTTTTTGTTTTTGTCCGCTAAAGGTTCAACTGTGCCGTCAGGACGTTTTATTACGGTATTGTCAAGAATTCCCGTCATTGATGCGCGGAAATTTCTGATATATTCGTCGCGTAAAGCCTTTTGCTCTGCCGCTTCGTCAGGCGTAAGCTCACGCTCACGCTTTAATCTTGCAAGTTCGTTGATTCTGTCAATTTTTTTCTGTTCCATATTTATCCCTTTCGCTTTATGGGCGGCGTATACGTTCTGTTATTTTAAACAGCACAAATACAAGTAAGAGTGCCGTTATTAAAATACATACGGCAAGTATGTGCATAGGTACTTTTGTTTCAATCTTATCCAAATTGAAGAGTAACGACAACAATTCAAAGTTGTTTTCTTCAGCTTCGACGAAAGTGACGTTTGTTTTTGCTTCTTCCATCTTTTCGGATTTGTTCATCATTGTTGTTGACAAAACGCTCGGAAGGACAGGCGAAAGGCCGTTCATAACATCGTTACTTGCAACATCACAGTTGACGTAACTTCTGTAAAGTCCGAAGCGGCGGCAGTCATCAGTTCCGGTTTTTGTCACCTTGAACGACCATTTTTGCTGTGAGATGTGGCACTTATATGCTTCACGCGCTGTTTCAAACGGTGATTTATTGACTAAAGAGTCATATTCGGCGTCAACGTCGAGTATTATCTCGTTTTCCTTATATAGGTGTATATAGGTCTTCTCAGGTGAATGCACACCGTACTTTTTGGCTGATTCTATGTAGGCATCTTTTTCTGCACACAAATCAAGTGACTCGCGAGTGAGTTTGGATACAAGCATATGTGCGCCGTGGCCGTATTCGCCGTTTACATCGTGTGTGACAAGCACAAGCGGGCGCGTGCGTCTGATACATTCGACGATGAATCCAGTCATTGCATCCGTATCGTACTGCGATTTTGCCGTTTCAAGAAGAGTTGAGTAAAGGTCTTTGAAATCGCCGACTATGGGGTAAGCGGTGATGCCGAGCGCCCACTGACCGTCGAGCATTTCATTGAGTCTATGCAGCTCATTTGAATGATTTGTAATAAAAGCCGTTTGTACAAGTCTGTTTTTAGCCGTGTTCTCGGCAATCAGCGCGCCGAAAAAGAGAGTGTCATCATCCGAGTGCGTCGAGATTACAAGAATATCGCAGGCGGAAAAAGTGTTTTCCCAGCGCTGTACGTTATCCGGAAGCTTTCCGTGTGAATAAAGCTCAAGTTCAGCTATTTTTATCTGTTCGCCTGAGGTGATTTCGATTATATCAGCATCATAATCAAGCTGTGTCAGGTCATGTAAGAAAGAGTTTTTGCCAACGTGCATAGTTACAGGCTCGGTACTACCGTCGGATTTTTTGAGTGTTAACGTGTACTGACCAGGCGCATTGCCGTAAAATTTGACATGAAGATATTTTGGAGAGTCGGCATACAAGCGCAAAGTTTCACCGGGGTCCACTGTAAGAGAACTTGTATACTTATTATCGCTTATTGACGTTACTTTATATAGTTTGTCCGAATCAAGCTCGCTTGTGTAATCAAGTTTTTTTGAACTGTCATGTGCCGAGACAGAGAGGGACAAAAGAAAACAGAGAAGCAGAATGCATACACTTATAAATCTTTTCATCAGTTTGTCTGAACCCTTTCCATCGACGTAACGAGCCATTGTCCGTTTTCTTTTACAAGATAGATATCGAAATTAAAATCAAACTCACGTTTTGTAGTATAATATTTTGTTATCTGATAAATTACGTCTGCACGGCAGGAGGCTTTGGTGTCGGTATAATATGTATAATCGCTGATTTCAAATTTTAGAAATTCATCTGACGTTTTACTGTTGCTCCAGGTATTGTCAAAACGCTGAACGTTTTTATAAAGAGCGGACTTCGGATGAATATGAGGCAGTACTGTGGAAACCGGGATTGAATGTAAAGTTGTATAATAAACGTATGCTTCCACCGCTTTGCGTGTACGCACTTCTATTTCTGCCTTCATATCTTCAGGCATGACTTTGTTTACCGTGTAATTTACTTCAAAGTCCGTGTCATCTCCGTCATTTGTTATCTCAAGCAGAGGTTTGCCATCACACTCGGCGCGCACATCCATAATGTATTCAAGAGTATCAATAGTGTACCTGACAGTTTTTGCGGTGTATGAGTCAAAATCTTCATAAGAGGTGTTTTCACTTACTGTTTCAACGGAGGTGTTATCAGCATTTATTACATAGTCATTTACTGAGATTACACAGTCATCCGGCGCGGTTATCGTATACTTGAAAACCGGGTGCCAGGTTATTGATTTTATTTCATATATATCGAAGCCGCGCTTGCTTTTTTCACCTGTTTTCTCAAGGGTGAGCGAAGCAATTTTTTTATTGTTGCTTATGTAATCATAAACAAGAGTGCTCTCTCCGGAGGAGGATTTGTAGCAAAACAGCTTGTCTTCATTAACAATTCTGTCGATGTACGCAGGAAAAACCGGCGGTATAATAGTTTTGCCTTCACTCGGGATAAGTGATAATTGTGCTAAGTTCTTTGCATGAAAATAATCAGACACCGAGTTTGAAATAGTCGAAGGCTGATAGCTTTCGTATTCCTCAAGATACGCTGTGAGCATACTCATAAGTATTGCCGTCGCTATAGCAAAAATCACGAGAAAATATACAATAAACGCACCAAATGACAAAAATATATTTTTCTTTTTCATATATAATTCGACCTTATCCTAAATAATATAGTATATTATATCCCGTAGTAAAGTTTTTGTCAAGACAAGTCGGGGGATCAAAGTAAAAATATCCGGAGTACCAAAAGATGAAAAAGTATTTTTTAAGACTATTGACAAAGTGTGCAAAATGTGATAGTATATTCATGTCCGATAGTGTCGGATGACCCGTTTTTCGGGTGAACAACCGCATAAAAACAGGGGTGCTGACAGCAGTTGGCTGAGATGGGAGTGACGCTCTCCCGGACTCTACACCTGATACGGATAATGCCGGCGTAGGGAGATTTTTTTGAGGACTGCAGCTTCAGATTCATCAAACCGCACGGAGTTTTCGTGCGGTTGATTTTTTATCTGAGGAGGTTTCTTTAATATGAGAAACAAAAGTAAAACCCGCCTTCTTGCTATGCTTGAGGGAGCGTTGATGGTAGCGCTGACTGTAGTGTTGGATCTGCTGCCGCTTCCGTCATGGCCGCAGGGCGGCTCAATAACGGTTGCTATGATTCCCATAATATACTTTTCATACCGCAGAGGTTATAAATGGGGACTTATGGCAGGTTTGTTACACGCTGCTGTTCAGATGCTTCTTGGCTGGTACGCGCCGCCCGCAGGCACTGTTAGTGCGGCGATTTTGTGTGTACTTCTTGATTATGTGCTGGCATTTGCTCTGCTTGGAGGAGCGGATATCGTTGCAAGAGTGTTCACTCAAAGACTGCGCCTGGTCGGCTATAGCGCCGGAGCATTAGTTGTTACGCTCATTCGCTTTGTGTGCAGCTTTTTGTCCGGAGTTTTACTCTGGGGCTCTTATGCGCCCGAGGGTATGAACGTATGGATCTATTCGCTTACCTACAACGCAAGCTATATGATTCCCAACGCTGTTCTGACAACAGTACTTATTGCACTTTTGTGTATCGCCGTTGATCCTGTTACGCTTCGACCTATGAAGCGCGCGGAAAAATGAAAAAGTCGGGCAGACCTTGACGAAGGTCTGCCCGATGTGTTATACTTGGCACTGTAAGAATAATTTTAGAAAAATACCATTTTGAAACTGAAGGATAATGCAAATGGGTATGAAACGCAATGCTGTAATAATCGCCGCCGGAGAGCTTGGTGAAATCAAATATTCGCGTCATGAAAAAGATTTCGTTATTGCCGCGGACAAAGGTTATATATTTTCGCAGAGTTTAGGAATCAAGCCTGATCTGGTTGTCGGTGATTTCGATTCGCTTGGAAGTGTTCCAAAGCACGATAACGTTACCGTTCTGCCCGTGGAAAAAGACGACACGGACACCTCGTACGCTGTAAAAGTTGCGCTTGATATGGGCATCAAGCGTATATTCATACTCGGCGGACTCGGCGGAAGATTTGATCATAGCTTTGCAAATATTCAGCTTCTTACGTATATTGCAAGAGCAGGTGCTGCCGGTTTTCTTGTTAGCGATAACGAAGTAATGACGGTTATAAAAGACGTAAGTGCTTTTCTTTTCGGCAGAGAAGGGCAGACTGTTTCGGTGTTTTCTCTTTCGGGAAAATCGCTTGGTGTGTGTGAAAAAGGGTTCAAGTACACTCTTGAAGACGCAGAGCTTGAAAGCGGATTTGCTCTTGGGGTGAGTAATGAGCTTGCAGAACAGAGCGCAGAGCTCTCTGTGAAAAAAGGCGAGCTTCTTGTGTACGCTCGCGGCGACATGAGCGATTTTACAGAGAAAAACAGGCTAACCGATACTGATGTTTACGGAAATTTCAACGTTTATTTTTAAGAAGTTTATACAGGAAAAGTAAAATATACTGTAATTTATGATAAGTTAAGGAAAATTTGTAAAATGAATGACAGCAGGAAATTTTCTCTCGCATATTTTTTTATAGTGTTTTTTGAAGCCATGCTCATTGGCGTCGGTGGCATTCTGCCCGGTGTGAGCGGCGGTGTTCTGTGCGTTATTTTCGGTTTTTACAAGCCGCTTGTAGACACGCTTGCTGACCCGCTTCACAGGCTTGTACCGAATCTCTATATAATACTTCCGCTTGCTCTCGGCTCGGCTGCCGGATTTTTGTGTCTTGCAGGTCTTGTTGCCGACTTTATGGAAGCAAACAGTACTCTTGCGACCTGCGTGTTCGTGGGACTTATCATAGGAACTCTTCCCGATATGTGGCATGATGCAGGTAAAACAAAAAGAACGAAAGCCTCGTGGTCGGCACTTATATTTACGACAGTTCTGTTTTTAAGCTTCTTTATGTATCTTAAACTTGGCAGGGGGATAAATATAGAGCCGAACATAATCTGGTATTTCTTATGCGGAGTTATCTGGGGGATAAGCATAGTTGTGCCCGGACTTAGCTCATCGTCAACACTTATATTCTTAGGACTTTATCATCCTATGGTAAACGGTGTGTCAGAACTCAGACTTGACGTGCTTTTACCGATACTTATCGGAATCGTTCTGACTATCATACTCCTGTCGCGCTTTGTAAAGAACCTTTACGAGCGTCACCACTCGGTTGCAAGCCATATTATAATCGGCATAGTTATAGCAACGACAATACCGATTATACCGTATAATTTTGTGAGTGTTGCAGAGTGCGTTCTTTCCGTGCTTTGCCTTGCGGCAGGCGCAGGCGTTGCGGCGGCAATAAGCATTATCTGCCCGAAGCTCGCTTCTCTCAGAATAGAGTAAATACCGTTATCAAAAAAAGCGACTGTTAAGTCGCTTTTTTGTTTGCTAACTCTTTTCAAATATAGTAACTATTCTTCTGATAAAGGCTTCCTTTGTAAGCGCAAGCTTTGCAAGCGGTGCAAGAGGAGCGCGAAGCGGGATCTCCTTGTAGTATATGCGCTTAAGCTTTATGTTTTTGCATATGTTATTAAACCGTTTCACGCTCATTTTGTTTATATACGAAAAATACTCGTGACCGAGCTCATCAGTTGATATGCGGAAATTTATGCGGCTCGCACCGTCGGGCAGAGGAGATACGAGCTTTTTATAGGCTTTGATAAGAGTATCTTCGTCAAAAAAGAGGTGAACCCACGGTATTGATATTGCGTCGGATAAGTGCGCGCCGTAAGGGTGAGAGTAGGGAGGAAAGTTTATATAAAGCCGCCCGTGCGGCTTCAGCACTCTGTATATTTCATCAAGCACAGCTTCGGGAGCTTTCACGTGCTCCATTGAGTCGTTCATTATAACCGCGTCAAAAGTATTATCTTCAAAAGGCATTTTTGCCGCGTCGGCAACGGTGTAGGTGAAATTTTCACTCACACTGAGTCTTTCTGCAAGAGCTTCTGCCTCAGCCTTGTATTCGGGGATAATGTCAAGTGCGCTCACGCTTTTTGCGCCGCGCGTGAGATAGTATACTGACTTACCGCCCTCGCCTGCACCCACGTCAAGGAGACTTATACCGTTAAGCATTGAGTCAATATCGCTGACAATGCTGTTTCCGGTGTAATATTTTACGGTTTCTTCGCCACGCTCGAACTCCCATTCGCAGTATTTTTTTTTGCCGTTACTTTGCAGATTAAACGGGTGGACAACTGCAGGGAAGAATCTGTTGATCTTTATAAGGGTATCGCTTGTCATAATTATCTCCGCAAAACAAATTACAATCTTTCTTGTAGTATTTTTTCTTAAATAAGGAGCTTTATTCGCATTGTTTGCTCAAAAACAGAAAAAACACGTCATAATTGACTTAACTCTTGTCATAAAGCATAATAAAATTTTCGGCAATTTGTGCAAGTCGCCGAAAGGTTTAGTTTTTTGTCGAAAAAACAGGCTTACATTTTATGTAGTTATTGACAAATAAAGGTACGCTGTGTTAAAATGTTATCGACATGGCAGCAGTGGAATATAATCTTAAATAGAGCATATTTTTGCTGTGTTTGCTGTGAATAATCGTATTTTACTATGCGGTGATATGCCGCAGGAAAAGGAAGGTCTTAGTTATGAGTTTTAAGAACCAGTATCTCGCAGACCTCATGGAGAGAGTCGAAAAAAGAAACGCAGGCGAGCCTGAATTCCATCAGGCGGTAAGAGAAGTGCTTGAAACTATCGAGCCCGTTATCGAAAAGCGCCCCGAATTTATCGAAAAAGGTGTTCTTGAAAGTATCGTAGAACCCGAAAGAATCATCAAGTTCAGAGTACCGTGGGTAGACGACAACGGCAAAACACAGGTTAACCGCGGCTTCAGAATTCAGTTCAACAGCGCAATCGGTCCGTACAAGGGCGGTCTTCGTTTCCACCCCTCTGTTTACGAAGGAATTATCAAGTTCCTCGGCTTTGAACAGACATTCAAGAACTCACTTACAGGTCTTCCTATCGGCGGCGGTAAGGG
>JAZNQU010000110.1:0-35325 GCA_045590315.1 Eubacteriales bacterium | reverse complement strand
GTAAACCTCTTTATTGGCATCATAAAGACCGTGCTGGAGGTTGCCCGCAGTGCGTACAAGCTCATCAATCGCGCGGCGAGCCAGTTTGTCCGAATAGCCACCCTTGTTAGTCAAATAGGCATAGAGACGCTCCTGCATGATATTGCTGTTTTCACTATCGTGCAGGTCGCCGAGATATGTATAATGGAGCTTGTCCACAAAGAATTTTATAACACGGTTTTGTGTTTCTTTTTCTATTTGGTCAATTTGAGGCATTTTGTTCCTCCTTTAATACTTGAATATCATATCAATATATTCATCATCACTAAGTGTAGTTTTTTTATCACTTAAAATCGACACTGTTTCGCTTTGTTTTATCCTTGCACATGCAAATATTGCCTCTAAATCTTTTAGACCGACATCTGTTTTGAGCAAAATATAATCAAACAATTCATCAATATAGAAGTGCAAATTTTCCAAAATACTGTTTATATACGGAAAATTACTACCATTGTGTACTATCATACATCTGTTTCGATATATTCTCATAATTTGCCATCTTAAACGATTTGAGTGTCTAATAATATTTGATGCCATTCGTTCTTTGCTTCCGAACAAATTAGAGAAATGCTCGATTTTATATGCTTCTAAGGGATATTTTTTCAATTTTGAAATTAAGGATGTTTGTAATGCTGTATTATCCTTCAAAATCAAAGCAAGTTTTTCAACAGTATCATTACCGCGAGGTTCAGAGTCGATGATTGCTTTAATTCCAGGAAAATGAGTAATTTGAGTATGTAGTGCAGATATACATCGGTGAAAATATGTACTGCACAAAATATCACATAAAATATTGGTTATATAATTGGAGCGACTCATAAAATTTTGCTTTGTTTCTATGATCACTTCGATTATTGTCCAAAGAGATAGTAATTGCGTACTTGGCTCACATATTTGTAACGCATTATTATGCAAATCAAATGCTGCAACTACAGAAGGAGTAATATTCCTTTGAACAGCAACTTTTATCCATTTTTGGCGTTCTTCTTTGGTTTTAATAGGATTTTTGGTGAGTAAGTTAATCGAATCGTTTATCAACACATAATTCTCGCCTTCCTCTGCTTTCACCAATCCATTATCAAATATTCTCATATTGCAATCATGAATTCCCGCATTATATATGTCAATAAATGTAGACATCATTTTTTTGGCACTTTCTAATGCTGAAACCGGGTCAGAAGCCCTTATTTTATCTGTGTCGACAACATAATTCGCAGACAAAGATGCTTTCTCATTCTCAGCTGCTTCTCTTACGCAGTTAATCAACCCTTCAAATTCAGAATATGCTTTATCTGAAATGCCAAATATCACAGAATATTTTTCTTCCGAAGATTGCAAAGAAGATAAAAATTTGATTATATATTTCACATCATCCTTGGAAGTTCTATATTTAAACAGTTTATTTTGAACTTGCATATATAAGTGCGTTTTGCTATATCCCAAATTTATTAATTCACTTACATATTCTCGCACACAGAAGTACAAAACAGTTTTTTCTTCCAACGTAAATGTTGAAGACAGAAGGATATTGTTAATTTCTTTTAGTATAAGGGACAAATAATCTTGGTCAGAAGACAGAAGTTGACATATGTAATTGGCAGAATCTTTATAATATTCGGATCGTTTAGCTGTTTCTATATTTTTGCAATTTTTATCATCTTTTATGTTGCAAAAGAATCCTTGTTTGTTTCGAAAATTTAAAACCGATGGCGAAACGCAAGCAGGCATCCAAATAGAATTTGTTACTATATGCTCAAACTCCTCATTAAGCGGCACCATATTTCCTTCTTGCATAATACCTTCATTTACCATTGCATATGTGGCCAAATAGTCTTCGCAAAAGAAATGAGTGTTTAATGTTGGTGCTTTATTTGAGTCGAATGAATAATTAAATAGTGCTTCGTTAAGCGTTTCTGCAATAAACTGTGCTTTTTCTCCAGTTTGTTGATTCTTCCATTTAACACGTGCCATAACATTCTCCTTTATACAAGTCTAATTTTTCCGGTCAGCAGTTGCTGCATCATGCCTTGTTTGATCTGACGCGTTTTTTCGAGCTTCTGCTCCAAGGCATCAATTTCGCTATCCATATCGGAAAAGATTGAAGCAAGTGCGTTTTGCTCTTCGATCGTTGGGAAAACAGGAATCGGTATTTCTCCCAATTCTTTTCTGCTTATTCTCTGCCGTGTTGATCCTGCCATCGCCATATCAACTTTGTCTTGATATTGTTTTGTTTGAGAATACGCAACAAATAATATAGGGTTATAGTCGGCAAATCTAATAATCGTGCAATCTACAGCCGTAATTCTTCGCTTGTTAGAATACGGCAAAATACATGCTCTGCCTGCGGGTTCAGGAAGACGAGAAACAATTACATCGTTTTCGAAGATTTCTAAACATTTTAGACGATCAAAAGTATCCGTTGATATAAATCTTTGTTTGTCGGTTTTATCTAAGTATTTACCTACACCGATATTTCCTGTTTGAATAAGTCTTATACCATCATTACTTTGGTCTTTGGACTCTATCCAATCGCCATCCGCAAATACGGTACACAACGATGCTAATGATTTGTACTTTATATCACCATCAAATTCAGGCAATCGCTTTTTACCCGTCAAGAGTTCCTGCATTGCGCCTTGCTTGACGGCTTTTTTCTTTGCAATCAGCTTTTCAAGCGAGGATATCATACTGTCCACATCCGAAAGTGCCTCGGCAATGCGTTCTTGTTCGTCAAGAGGAGGAATGGGGACTTTAGTGGATTTTGCGTTTGTAATTGTATATGTTGCCACCGTACTTCCGCCAGCATTGCCAAACACCTGATTTATCAATACCGGCATATCGTATTGATGCTTTAAATATTGAGAAGAAAAACCACCCTTAAACTGAAGCCAAATAATATTTCCATCTTTGAAATAGAATTGGTCGTTTTCTTTTACAACATAGACTTTTCCTAATGTACCAACGCCGGTAATTAGCACATCATCCTTTTTTATACTTCCATATTGACGAGTATACAAATCGTACAGAATTACATCGATGTATAAATCTTCTGGAGCTGGCTTGCCTTCGCTCATAACCGCAATTTCTCTTGCGCGGTAAAAAGGAATTCCACCTTTTCTCCACTGACTTTGGAAAACGCGTTTGCTCGAAGTTATGTTATAGAGAGTTTCTAATGTGCGTACATCCCAATCCTCCGGGATCACACCAATCTCGGTCTGCTTATATCCTTGCTTTACCATACAAATCCCATCCTCTCAAGATGTGCCTTGACTTTGGCTTCATAGGATTCTACTTCATTTTCAAGGCTCGGCAACGTATCTTCGTATCTCTCTGCAAGCTCGGCAACACGTCCCGCAATTTCGTGAGACGTGGTTACGTAGAGCGCTTTGATACCCTCAAAAATGGTATAGTACCACTTACGGTTAACGAGAAGTTCCTTGATTTCTTCAATGGTCAGCTCGGCGTACTTTGCCTTACAAGCCTCGTCCAATGCGGCGTTCAGCTCCTTGACAAGCTTGGTATATTCCTTAACCTTGGTAGAAAGAGCTGCATATTCGCAAAGAATGGCAAGTTCCTCACTCCTGGGATCAGTCTTTTTCAGTTCCTTGATCTTGGCATTTACCGCTTTGGCATCCACCGCATCCTTGTCGTTCAAGTAATCTGCAAGAACTCCACCATCTGCGGTATGCTCCTCAACAAGCTCGTCCAATTTGCCTTGTGTTTCATCACAAATTGCCTGTGCTTCGTCAATTTTCGCGCGTTCAGCCGCAAAAAATGCCGCTTCGATCAACGCTTTGGGAATCAACTTACCTTCCCAACCCTTATATTTCTTCTTTTCCTTCTTGGTCTTTTTATCCTCGGAAATCTCGTAAATATCCTCGGTTTCTCTGCCTGCCTCATATCCGTCCTGCACAAGCACAAACACATCATCAGCCATTATTTCCAACCAATAGGAAAGAAGAACCTGATAAACATCATATTTGTCTACAAGTTCGATGTCCGCATATTTGACAATGAGGATTTCCGAAAGCTCAACAATGTATTTCTTGAGTTCTACGAATTCATCAATGCTGCGCAGACCTTCGTCCACATCGTTCATCCAAGCATCGAACGCCATATCAATGCGCTCGGCATACGCGGAAAATTCCTCATCAGCATATACGGTGGAACGCACATCATCCTTATCAATGTTAAGCCTGTAATAACCGTCACGCAGAGGGGAGAAAAGCTTGTCCTTTAGCTTCGGGAACAGAGTCCAATATCTCTCCATAGAATCGACGTCAACGGCAGGAATGCCGCCGTGCAGATGTGCTTCGATATCCTGAAGATCTTCGGGGGTGGAGCTATCGATATAGCGAGGGATATTGAGGCTATAATCGTTCTTTACCTTGATCTCGTCATTGGGGACAAAACGGGCATACTTCGGGTCTGTGGTAATTTGCTCGTTAAAGGTGGTAACGATCTTATAAATGTCCTGCTCGCGCAGACGGTTCTTGTTGCCGTCCTTAACGTAATCATGGCTTGCATCGATCATAAAGATACCGGTACGCTCGTCCGCATCGGATTTATCAATAACGATGATACACGCAGGAATACCTGTACCATAGAAAAGGTTTGCAGGCAAACCAATAATGCCTTTGATATATCCCTTATCAATGATGGATTTGCGGATCGTTGCCTCGGCATTGCCTCTGAACAGCACACCGTGAGGCAGAATAACCGCTGCTTTACCTGTAGATTTGAGGGATTTGAGAATGTGCAAAAGCCATGCAAAGTCACCATTCTTTTCGGGCGGCGTATCGCCGTAGCCCGAGAATCGACCATAATCCTTTAATCCGTCCATCCAGTTTTTAAGTGAGAACGGAGGATTTGCAACCGCAAAGTCAAAACGGCGGAGAACAGAATCGTCCTTATCATCCTTATAGTGAGGGTCAGAGAAGGTGTTGCCTGCGTAGATTTCACCTGTTGCCTTATTATGAAGAACAAGGTTCATCTTTGCAAGACCGGCTGTAGTAATTTCCTTTTCCTGACCGTAAATAGCAACCTCAATCGGTGCTTCGTCAGCCGCGCGAATCAACAGTGAACCTGAACCGCACGCAGGGTCATAAACCGATGTATTGGGATCATCCACCTTGTCAATACCAATCACCTTGGCAAGAATACGGGAAACCTCGGCAGGGGTATAAAATTGTCCTTTGCTTTTGCCGCTTTCGGTTGCAAAATTGCGCATCAAATACTCATACGCATCACCAAGAATATCGTCACCTGCTGCCTTGTTGTTTTTGAAATCAAATTCAGGACGTTGGAAGATCGCAATAAGTCCTGTGAGTTTATCAACCATTTCCTGACCTTTACCCAATTTGGACTCGTCGTTGAAATGGGCGTTGGTAATAACCCCTGTCAAATTGTTATTGCCGGCTTCTGCAAGCTTGGCAATAACCTTATCCATCTTTTCACCAATGTTAGGATCATTTTTGATTGCAACAAGATCGTCAAAGCTACCGCCCTCGGGGACAGTGATATCAGCATATTTTACACCCTTGAATTTGTCGGTTACGTATTTGACGAACAATAATGTTAAAATGTAATCCTTGTATTGCGAGGCATCCATACCTCCGCGCAATTTATCGCAACTTGCCCACAAGGAGCTATATAATTCATTCTTTTTGATTGCCATTTCTATTACCTACCTTCTGCTAAACTGTTCATTTCTTGCTCAAGCTTCCTTATCCCGTCCATAATCTCCTCAAAGCTCGGCTTGTCTCCAAAGAGCATATTCTGCATATGATCATAGTCGTCGCGGAGCTTATCAAGGTTGTAATCGGGTGGCATCAGGCGCATTGTGCCACGCTTAGCGAGGTCATATCTCGCCCACGGGCAACGATAGAACTTATCCTTGAAGTCTACTACCCGCGTGAGCAGGTCCGCATCTGCCAATGCGTTTTCCTTGACTTTTGTCTGCGCCATACGGTACAAGTCATAATAATGTCTTGAATACCTCGTAGGGAAAGCTCTGTTTTCTTCTCTGAATGCTTCTCTATGTAGGATTGTGACCTTCTCCCAGAATGTTCGCTCGGGCAGAACGGTCAATATTTCGGTAGTCGGTTGTGTGAATACGCGCGCATATTTCTCCGCAGCATACGGTGTGATAGTAGCCGTCTTTGCCGGGGTCCACGCGGCAAGCGCACCGATTTCGAGTCGAATCTCCTGAAGAATCGACATATCCGAAAAGCTATTCGGATATGCAATCTTCACCGTCTGTGCATCATCGGGGTCGATGAAGCACCTCACACCGTCGCCAAGCTCGGCAACAAGATCCGCAGACAAAGCAGGCAAAAATGTTTCACGCAAGAATTCTTCCGCTTTTGTGTTTGCTTCTTTATTGAAAATATCCTGTTTTGTATTACTGCGCTCTTCCCAGGGCTCGTCAATATCATAGCCGAGGATGCGCCAGTCGAGAATTAAGTCAATGTCTTCCGAAAAGCGCTCGATAAGCCCATATGCTTTGGAAAGGCTTGTACCACCCTTGAACGCAAGGTTTTCCTTCCACTCACAGCGGTGAAAAAGATAGTCGAGCATATAGCATACCCAAAAATCTTTTTCAATTATTGCTTCGCTCATACCCATTTTAGCGGCAGTATTACGGAACAACGCCTCACGGTCACGAGCCGGTATGGTTGCTATATTTCTCATTTTGCCCCTCCGCAAATTTCTTTTATAATATCGTATATCCACGATGTTGAGTATTTGGCTTCAGCGAACATCGCTGATTTTTCATCTTTCGTAGTACTTGCTGCGATTTTACCCACAATCTCGCCTGTGATGTTTTCTTTACCGAGCGCTTTCAACGCCTGAATTACAAGCGCGGTTTTATATGAAATTTTTGAAATTTCTTTGTTGGTCGTGCGTTTGAATTTGATTACTGTTTTACCGTAAGTATATTCTTTATACGTTCCGTCGCTCACATAGTTCCAGACTGCCGGAACCTGAGTAGAAAGTCCGAGCATATTTAGTGCAGTATCTCCGCAGGGAACGATAGTCCAGCCAAATTTTCTTGCTAATGTATGTGCGACCATATCGGGAGAAGGTTCAATATATTCATTTAAAAATTCATTATAATCAGGGTATTCGTAAACGCCGAAAAGGATCCTGCGAATAAGTCCCGCTTCTTCAAGACGCAGAAGCGCTCTGTTGGCAGAATCCGATGATGCTAAATCCGCAAAGTCAGAAGTAAGAAAAATAGTACCCTTTTTCGAGTTGCGAATTCTCTCTTCAATTCGATTTAAAGATATATTCCGTTTCATATCATCACCTCGTCGGAAATATTATACACTAATTCCGACGAAATATCAATACTTTTTATTATAAAATAAAAAAACAAGCAATTATATGTCACTGAAGTTGGCTAAAACTTTCATTGTTAACAAATTTCGCTGTTTTACATTGTTAAACTTTATATTTCTTATTGACATTTTTACGCTCAATATAGTATAATTAGTCAAGATAGTATAATTAGTCAAGAAATTTTTATAAGTTGCATATCAGCATTGTCTTTTTACAAAATAGAGTCAGAAAAACGAGTAAAAGCAAGCAAAAAACGCTATATTGATCGTTTTAATTCTTATCCGAAATCAAAAAACACCGAGCTCCTTTATAAATCAAGGATCTTCGGTGTTTCTGATGGCAGGGGCACAAAGACTCGAACTCTGGACACGCGGTTTTGGAGACCGCTGCTCTACCAACTGAGCTATACCCCTTTATTTCGCTACGGTCGATATTATATCACACCCTAAAGATTTTGTCAAGCATTTTTCTTGTCCTTTATTCAATTTTTAATACAATCTGACTTTATTAAATATATTTTCCTGCAGAAAGGCGGCGGTTTTCTTGAATATTTTTCACTTCCGTCCGCTTATCTGTGCAGCCCTTTCATTTCTGGCGCCTCTCGCTATTTTCTGTTATGTTTCAAGCGAGCAGCGCCCTTTTCTTATTTCTTTATTTGTTTGCCTTATTGCATCAATCATCATTTTTCTCTTTTCTTACAAGTTGATTCGCCGCACTCCTTTCACACCAAGATTTGCTTTTAGCATTTTCTGCCTGATAATCGCCTCTGTCGCGGCAATTATGCCGCTTTTTATGTTCAATTTCAAAAACGCATATGCAAATGAGCTTGACACAAAAACCGTACGTATCTGTGCTTATGTAACAAAACTGAATTCCGAGAAAAGCGAATACGCTTCGTTTGTTGCAAGAGTCACCGAAGCAGACGGAAAAGAAGTGGATTTTTCGGTTGCGGCATTTACAAAATTCTCCCCTCAGATATCAGACGGCGACATCTTCGTATGCGATGCTTTGCTTGATTCATCAGAGCTTTCCCTGTGGTATAACGACACGACCTTAAAGCGTCAGAATATTCTTTTTAACGCTACAATAGATGCAGCAGACTCTTTTGAAATTATCGGAAAACGCGAGTCTCCACTTACATATTTTGCTGCCGTCGCAAACGAGATCGGATACAAATTCGACCGCATATTTTCTCGCGACACGTCCGCTCTTGCAAAAGCGCTTTTGCTCGGCGACCGATATGAGCTCTCCGATGTCACTGTCCGCGACTTCCGCCGAAGCGGTATTTCTCACATACTTGCCCTCAGCGGTACTCATTTGGTGCTTATAGTCGGCTTCATTATGTACTTTTTGAAGTTTATCATTCTAAGCGACAAGCTCAGATTTATTACCGTTGCGCTTATTTCTCTCTTGACTATACTGCTTACAGGCGTATCTCCCTCTATTCTCCGGGCAGGTCTGATGCTGATATATTATCAGGCAGGCTATCTTCTCAAGAACCGCTCAGACATCATTACAGCTCTTTTTGCCACAGTCACCATTATCGTAATCTTTGATCCTTACGCCATTCTTGACACCGGACTCATTCTTTCCTTTGCGGCTACGTTCGGTATCGCTCTCTTTTCAAACATATCAAGAAATATCACGCTCAGAATATTTGCCAACCCCACTGAACTCAACCCTTTCAAGAAAATATTCAAATACTGTCTTGATTCTCTTTTACTATCCTTTTGCGCCGGTGTATTCGTAATGCTTGCATCGGTCTTTATTTTTGATAGTATATCGTTGATCTCTGCCCTCACGACGCTCATCTTCACTCCGATTATCGTAACTTTTATGCTGACTTCGGCCTTTTCGCTCATTTTTGCTTCGGTTCCTAAATTATCAGCTCTTTTAACCGCACTCTCAGAGTTCTTAGCCGACAAAACCGGCGAGCTTGCCTCTTATTTTTCACATAGCGACGGTATTGTTATTTCAACGGGCATACCTGCCGTCAAATTTCTTGCGCTCCTCTTTATTTTCACTTTTACTTACTCTGTTATCAAAAATGTCCGCACGGAAAGCTTTGCCGTTTTCTGCTTCGGCTTCGCTCTTGTTTCATCAGTAATCGTTGGTATACAAATTTACACTCCCGGATCCTCACACGTATGTACCATCTCAAACGAAAGCGAAGACGGAATTATAATAAGCGACGGCAGACACAGCACTTATATCGACTTCGCGAACACAACATCGGATATGTGCGTTTTTGTTACCGATGCCGTCAGCAGTTATAACGACTCAGACATTGATGTATTTATGCTCACGCACTATCATTTTGACCACATTTTTGCCCTGAAGCGAATAAGCGAGCACACCATCATAAGAAAACTTCTTCTGCCTGTCCCGGAAAACGACACCGACAAAGAATATGCCGCAGAGCTTGAGTCTACGGCAAACAGATTCGGTATTGATTTTGAGTATTATAATGGTGGCAAGACGCTTGATTTCAACACTGTCTCAGTTACCCCGATGCCGCTTGAAAGAGTTCCCGGCTCGACTCATCCGCGCATAGCTCTGAGTATTGAAAAATCAGGAGAGCGCATAGTTTACACTGCCGCTTACAACGAAAAATGCAGCGCATACAAGCTGTTTACAAATATGCTTAAAGATGCAGACTATATAATCAAAGGCACGCACGGACCAAAAGCCGATGATGCTGCAATGCTTTCTTCATTGATCGCGCCGGAGTGCAGATTTTTCATCAGACAAAAAGAGGCCGACGAGCACAAGATGCTGTTAAAGCAAACTCTTTTACCACACACTTGTACGCAAATAGCCTCTTTTGCGCCATAGAATTCACGCATCAGTCCTGCGAAAACCGCTTTTGAGGTTTTTACACAACGGAATCGCTATAAGGCACAGCAAAAACCAGAACAGACTGTAAAGAGGACATATCTGTCCGAAAAGATTAAGAGGCATATCAGAATAGTCCCACACGTCCAATTTGAACACGATATTAACCGTTACACCGACTGCAAATTCTATTGCCGTTATCACTGCAGCTCCCGCAAACGAGCGCAACAAGAGAGACGAGTCAAGCATCGCAATCCTATAAACCAAAAGAAAGCATATTCCGCCTGTAATCACCATACTCCAATGCGTATACCCTCTCCATACTATTTCAATAAGACCGTACATGATCGCTCCAAGCATCAAGACAAGAATATATTCTCTTATTTTATACATAAACATCCCCGCAAAGCCGATAATATCGCCGACAGTGTCCGCGTTATTTATCATTGACCTTTGCGGATTTTTTATGCGCAAAATAAGAGAGTTGCTATTGCAAAAAACTTTATAATATGCTATACTTATTTAGATTTGTATCATCAAAGGAGCGCCCTTTCAAATGAAAAAAGTTCAACTTAAACTTTCCCGCAAGCCGGGCAAGATAACGATAGATAATTTTGATGAAGTCAAAGAGTATATAACAGAAGCAGTAAAACCATATATCCGTGATGACTATAGCAAAAACTCCTCAAAGGCCGCTTACTGCAAGAAAATGCTCATAAAGCTCAAAGGCGAGCTTGAAAGCGGCATGAAAGAGGCAATAAGCGTGTACAGTGCGCCGCTTGAACAGGTGAAATTTTCTCTGATGAAGCTCTACAGCATTATCGATGCTCCGCTTGCGGCGATTGAAGAGGATGAACATACCCGCAAAATCAAAAGCCGCAGTAAGATACTTGAATCGATAAAAGCGTTTTTTGAAGCAAACTGTGCGCCTTTGGGCGATTATGCAGACAGCGTGATTGACAGCCCTGCCTTTATCGAAGAAAAATGGCTTGACGCATCAAGCCTTAATATGAGCACAAAGCACGCGTTGCTTGATAAAATCAGCCGCACAGCAAAGGATATCTCTTCAATTGAGACTACTACTCAGAGCCTTGCACCCGTTATGCTTGCAAGATACTTTGAAACGCTTGAGATTGACGATGTTATCAGATTCAGAGACTCTATCGTTAAAGCGGCGAACGGTCGTATGCCCGGAATTGTACGCACCACGGACGACGCAAGCGGCTGCGGTGAGATAGTTCTCCACTGCGGCGAGGATACGTTCTTACGCACACTTGACCAATTAAAGCTGATGAACGTCGATTTTCATGTAAAATCCTGCTCATATCCCACTGTTTTGCACGAGATAAAAGAGCCTTATTTTGACTCTTTCGTTGCACTCGATATTGAAACCACAGGCTCGTACGGTGCTGCGAGCGGAGACAAGCCTGCCGAAATTACCGAGATAGGTGCCGTCAAGGTCGAAAACGGTGTTATCACAGACCGTTTTTCCATGCTTGCAAATCCCGGAAGAAGCATTACTCCTCACGTTGTTAAGCTTACCCACATTACTGATGAAATGGTAGCCGACAAGCCGAGCGTTGACGAAGTTGTAAGAAAATTCGTTGAATTTGCAGGCGATAATATCCTTGTCGGTCACAGTATAAAGACAAGCGACTTGCCGTTTATCTGCCGTGCGGCGTCACGCGCAGGAATAGAATTCAAAAATGAGTATTTTGACACCTGCGACTTTGCGGCAGGGCTTAAAGAAAAATACGGCTGGCAGAAAATAAAGCTTGAATATTTAAGCGAGCTTTTCGGAGTAAAGCAAAAAGAAGTTCACCGTGCATCAAGCGACGCTGAAGCAAACGTTGGTGTTTATTTTGCCCTTAAAGCGCTTAAAGCAAATTAAACCCACATTAACTTATGAATAACTGTAAATAATTATATAAACACCTTTATTATATGGACCGGTTTCAGAATGAAAAAAACTAAAATAGTATGTACTCTCGGACCCGCCTGCGAGTCCGACAAGGTACTTGAAGAAATGATGCGTGCGGGAATGGACGTGGCAAGAGTAAATTTCTCCCACGGCACGCACGAACAGCACAAAATAACGATTGACAGATTTAAAGCTCTTCGCGAAAAGCTTGGCTCTCACACTCCCCTGCTTCTTGATACAAAGGGGCCTGAGGTGCGTATCAAAAGCTTTAAAAATTCTCCTGTTACTATTGAAGAAGGACAAGTTTTTACTCTGTGTATGTACGACACCGAGGGCGACGAAACGAAGGTTTCCGTTACCCACACGGGACTTTACAATGACGTAAATATCGGAAGCCGTATACTTATTGACGACGGACTTATCGAAATGAGCGTTGAAAACAAGAGTCCCCGCGAAATAATCTGCCGTGTTATCAACGGAGGAAAAATTTCAAACAACAAGGGCGTAAACGTTCCGGGCGTACATCTGTCGCTTGATTTTCTCTCAGAGCGCGACAAGTCTGACATTGAATTCGGTATAAAAGAGGATTTTGATTTTATCGCCGCGTCATTTACACAGTGCGCGGACGACATACTGAAGATACGCCGTTTCCTTGAGAGCCACAACTGCCACGATATACTCATTATCGCCAAGATTGAAAACGGCGCAGGCGTTGACAACATTGATGAAATCCTCGGCGTTGCCGACGGCGTTATGGTAGCGCGCGGAGATCTCGGCGTTGAGATTCCCCTTGAAGAGATTCCCGTTATTCAGAAAAGTATTATCTCAAAGGCATACACCGCCGGAAAGCCGGTTATCACGGCAACTCAGATGCTTGAAAGTATGACTCACAATCCGCGCCCGACACGTGCGGAGATAACCGACGTTGCAAACGCTATATACGACGGCTCGAGCGCGATTATGACCTCGGGCGAAACTGCGATAGGCAAGCATCCCGTCGAAGTCGTGCGCACAATGGTAAAGATTGCCGAGCGCACGGAAAGCGATATTGACTATTCAAGCAGATTTTCGCGCCTTGCTCCCCACGGATTTTTAGGCGTGACGACTGCAGTGTCACACGCTGCCTGCACTACCTCTCTTGATCTTAATGCGAAGGCTATTATTGCAGTATCAAAATCGGGAAAGACTCTGAGAATGATCAGCCGTTTCAGACCGAAAACGATGATAATCGGCTGTACACCCGTCGAAAAGACCTGCCGTCAGCTCATGCTTTCCTGGGGTGTTTACCCTCTTGTGATGGAAGAGCGCGAGAACACAGACGAGCTCTTTGACCACGCAGTTGCACGCTCTGTTGAAACCGGGCTCGTCTCTCTTGGCGACCTTGCCGTTCTCACTGCGGGTACTCCGCTCGGAATTTCGGGCACTACGAATATGATAAAGGTAGCCATCATCGGTGACACTCTTGCAACGGGTGTCGGTATCGGAAGCGACTCTGTATGCGGAGAGCTTTGCGTATGCAAGAGCGATGACGACGCTCTTAAGAACTTTAAAAGCGGAACGATTCTCGTTGTTCCCTTTACTACTAACAAAATAATTGAACTTGCAAGAAGTGCCGTCGGCATTATATGCGAACAGGGCGGTGCTGACTCTCACGCCGCAATTATCGGGCGTGCGCTGGGCATTCCCGTCATTGTCGGCGCTGCAGGTGCAACAAAAATCCTAAAAAGCGGCACTGCAGTCACCCTTGACTGCAAAAAAGGTATAGTTTTCAACGGAGATATTTACAAATAATTTCACTTTGCATATGCTTTTAGTAAAAAGAATCTGTGACCTTTACGGTCGGAAAAGAGGACATCTTGAAAAAAACAGAACAATTCTTTGACTATATCAAAAACAAAAAGATAGCACTTGTAGGTCTTGGCATCTCAAACACTCCGCTTATTGATTTTTTATTAAAGGGCAATGCTGTTGTTTCGGCACACGACAAGAAAACAGCTTCCGAATTTGACTCTGATTTTATCAAGTCTCTTGAAGACAAAGGTGTCAGGCTCTTTCTCGGGCAAGGATATCTTGACTCTTTTGACGAGGATATAATTATAAAAGCCCCCGGTATCAGAAAAGATGCCGGCGCGATTCCCTTAGCTGTTGAAAGAGGCGCGATTCTCACCTCTGAAATGGAGCTTTTCTTTAAAATTTCCGATTGCGAAAAGCTTGCCATAACGGGAAGTGACGGCAAGACGACTACAACAACGCTCACCCACCTTATGCTCAGAGAGCATTATAAAAACACCGAAAAGACCGTATACGTGGGCGGTAATATCGGCAAGCCGCTGCTCTCTTGTGTGGAAGAAATAAAGGATACCGATATCGCGGTACTCGAGCTTTCAAGCTTCCAGCTTCATGCTATGGCTGTATCACCTTCCGGCGCGGTAATAACCAACATCTCTCCCAATCATCTTGACTGGCACACCGATTACAACGAGTATATCGACTCAAAAAGACGTATATTCTCTTTTATGAATACAGGTACAGTCGTTCTCAACTTTACAAATGACATAACCCGTTCTCTGGCAGACGATACTCCGTCAGGTACAGATGTGCGCTTTTTCACGTCGGGAGATATAAACAACATTCCCGAAAAGTATACAGCCGTATATAAAAAGGACGGAGGCATATACGTGCGCGATGCTCAAGCGGGCGAAAGTGTCTTTATTATGAACGAGTCGGACATAATCATACCCGGCAAGCACAACGTTGAAAACTACATGACGGCGATAGCTTTGCTTTATAAAAAAGTTGACAGCACGGTATTCAAAAAAATCGCCGAAAGCTTCGGCGGCGTTGAGCACAGAATTGAATTTGTACGTGAGCTTGACGGCGCAAAATACTACAACAGTTCAATAGATTCAAGTCCCACGCGTACGATGGCGGCACTTGAATCCTTTGACAAAAAAGTTATCGCAATTATGGGCGGATATGACAAGCATATTCCATATGACGTTATGGGTGACTGCGTTTGCAGGCACACAAGAGCCGTCGTTCTCACTGGTGACACCGCCGAAAAGATAAAGGCGGCGATTGAAAACTGCGCGGAAGCAAAAGCGAATTTGCCCGAAATTTACGTTATCGACGATTTTACAGAAGCTATAAATAAAGCGCGCAGTATAGCAAAGTCGGGTGAAGCCGTTGTTCTCACCCCTGCTTCAGCAAGCTTTGACAAGTTCAAAAACTTCGAAGTACGCGGAAACTTCTTTAAGGATATTGTAAACAAGTTCTGACAGAGGGACATATTATGACGTTTGAAGAAAGAAAAGCGCAGGTAAGATCATATCTTAACAAGCTTGTGGATATTGAGATTGACCGCCCGATCGGCTACGTTCACCACAAGCCCCTGTATGATCTCGTGTATCCAATAAACTACGGTTATATCCCCGGCGTTTTAGGCGGTGACGGCGAGGAGCTTGACGTATACGTTCTTGGTATAAACGAGCCTGTGCAAAAATGCACAGTCCGCATAATCGGTATTGCACACCGTGAAAACGACGTTGAAGACAAGCTTATCGGCGCGCCCGACGGTATGAGCTTTACAGGGAAAGAAATGGCAGAAGCGATTGCTTTTCAGGAAAAGTATTATAACACAACGATTGAAGCAATATAAGTAAAAGCAGTATGAAAAATTCATACTGCTTTTCTATATTTTGAAATTCAATTTTGTTCTGAGAGCCACAAATCAAACGTTTCATAAAAGCCTTCGGAATAACCGGCGGGTGAAAACTCGCAAACCATCTCTCCAAGAAGCTGCGGAGTATCGGTATCAGAAAAAATCAAATAAACAGAGCTATTATTGCAGAGCCATTCGTCTTCGGTTATTTGCCATGAGCCGACCTCTACAACAAGGCCTGCATCATTTGGTAAATAACTGCATTTATATCGAAATGCTTTATATCCCTTGTAAGTTACTGTTTCTTCAAGATCATCGATTCTTGCTTTTTCTATAACCAATCCATTCTGATTACTTCCACCGTTTTTTTGCGGAAGTCCTGCTTCTATGAATAAATTCTGTTCATTTTGAACGGAGACTATTTGACTGTTAACATACTTTTCAGCCATTTTTAAATAAACGCTCTCGTTTTGATTTATGCAAACAGTAATAATCAGAATCAGAGCAACGAGCAACAAAAAAGCTACTCCTATTGTTAAATACTTTTTCATAATACCCCTTTATATTAGCGTAAACTACGCCGTTTTTAATTAAATTCAGTTTGAAAAAATATCCATATCATATTTTTTCACCACCTTGCACTTTGTATGAAACACTTCAAATTGTTTAAAGCAGAATTTATTATCCAAAACCATTTAATTTTTATTTTTGGAGAATAGCCTATTTATTCAACAGCCAATCTGCAACATCAACAATTCTAACGCCCTCATATTGATACTCGGGATTTCTTGTTCGTGCTATTACCATTTTAGGATAAGCATCTTTAATTTTAAGCAGAGGCTCCACTTCTCGATTAAAAGTATCGGGATGGGTGATGTTGTCCGAAACTTGAATATAAATCTTCTCATTTCTTTTCAAAGCAACAAAGTCGATCTCTTTTTTATACAAGACACCGACATAAATCTCGTAGCCTCGTCTGAGCAATTCCATTGCAACAATATTTTCAATCACTCTGCCATTATCTAGGTTTTTTGTACCGAGTTTGGCATAACGGAAAGTATGGTCACTCAAATAATACTTGTCGTTAGAAGCAAGATACTTTTTGCCTTTAATATCATATCTGCGGAACTTATAGAAGGCAAAAGCGTTGCAAAGATAATTCAAATAATTACCAACAGTCTTATGATTGATTTTATCCTTGTTTGATGTGAGTGTATCGGTAATACTTCTTGCTGAGGTTAAGTTGGAGACGTTATCCATCAAAAATTGTGAAATTCTGTCCATCAAAGCAGGATTTTTAATCTTATACTTTTGCCTTATATCTCTTAAAATCAAAGTATCAAAAACAGTTTCGATATAATCGTATTTATCTTCCTTTTCCTTATACAGATAAGAACCGGACATACCACCTTCAAGCATATAGTTATCAAAAGCAGGATATTTGTCCGTAAATTCAAAGTAATGAACATACTCGGCAAAGGAAAACGGATATACCTTGATTTCAAAGGTTCTGCCAGTAAACAATGTTGCTAAGTCTGAACTGAGCAAGAAAGCATTAGAACCCGTAATATAAATATCATACATTTCGGTTGCATGCAAGTTGTTTATACACAGTTCAAAATTATCACACATTTGAATCTCATCAATTAAAACGAAATTTTCCTTGCCTTCTGCATAGTTATTTTCAATATATTCGTTAAGAGCCTTGTATTCTTTAAACTTATCATACTTAGACAGATTAAAGTTAATATGGATAATATTAGCATCAGGAATGTTTTTCTGTACATAGGCTTTGAAAGCTTCCAACAGCTTGGATTTTCCTGAACGTCGTACACCTGTTAGAACTTTAATATCGGGAGTTCCAATAACACCTATCATTTTATCTAAGTATTGTTTTCTTTCAATCAGTTTCATAGAAAATCACCTCGCAACGTTATTATACCACATTTGTTTCCCAAAATCAATATATTTTCTTGTTGCATTTGCAAAAGAAAGCTGGCATTCTGTGTTAACGTTGATCTTGGATACGCCAAGAGAGATCGCCTTCTTGATCATATCTTCGGGAATACCTGTACCGCCGTGAAGAACGAGGGGCATGGGAGACGTTGCCTTTGAGATCTCTTCAAGAACGTCAAAACGAAGTCCTGCCCAGTTTTCAGGGTACTTACCGTGGATGTTACCGATACCTGCCGCAAGCATATCAACGCCGAGGTCTGCAATCATCTTGCACTCGTTAACGTCAGCAACTTCGCCGCCGCCAACAACACCGTCTTCTTCGCCGCCGATAGAACCAACCTCTGCTTCAACAGAGATGCCCTTTTCGTGAGCTACCTTGATGATCTCCTTTGTCTTTTCAACGTTCTCGTCTATTGCATAGTGAGAGCCGTCGAACATTACAGACGAAAATCCTGCTTCCATTACCTTGTATGCATGCTCATAGCTACCGTGATCGAGGTGAAGCGCAACGGGTACTGTGATACCAAGTTCTTCGATCATGCCCTTTACCATTCCAACGATGGTCTTATATCCGCACATATATTTGCCTGCGCCCTCGGATACGCCGAGAATTACAGGAGACTTGCATTCTTCGGCAGTCTGAAGTATTGCCTTGGTCCATTCAAGGTTGTTTATATTGAACTGACCTACTGCATACTTTCCTTCCTTTGCCTTTAATAACATTTCCTTTGCTGATACTAACATTTTTGTTACCGTTCCTTTCTTATTTAACAAACAAGCTTATTTAAGACTTGTATGTTAATTATACGTTTTATTCCAATGATTATTATACAAATTATTTCCTGTTTTGTCAAGTTAATGAAGCATATTCCCAACAATAAATTTTCTCCGCCCCATACCGGAGCGGAGAAATAATTTTATGCCTGTGTTTCTGCTACTTCCTTTTCAATTCTGTTAAAGGTAAATACGATTTTATCATTGCTTGCAGAAATAACGTCGCAGGGGTTACCGGATATAGGCTTATCGTTTACTGTAACGTCCCATACTTCGTCGTAAATAGGAGTAACCTTTGCAATATAGTCGTCAACATACTGGATATTCGTGCCGTCTTCAGTCTCTTCGTAATCAAGATCAGTTCTCTTGAGTGCGTCAAGAGCAGAATCAAGAAGGGTGTCGCCTTCGCTGAATACAACTATTGTATCTTCAACTATAACCTTGCCCTCCGCTTCAAAGCTTACTGTTACAAAATCACCCGTGGGAATGAAGGTGTAGTTATACACAATCTCGTCTCCCTCGGCAACGGTATTTTCACCTGCGCGTCCGACAAGCTCCTTGCCATTAAGTGTATACTGCCAGTAATAGCTGAGCTTATTGCGCTCAACTTCCTTATAGTCGCCAAGAGCTTCGATAGTATCAAGTTCTGCATTAAGCTTATATTCTATACCTTCTCTGTCGCAATAAGCAACCATAGCGTCAATGATAGTAGCGCCGTCATCAACACCGACTGCACCTTCTGCAAGTACGCCGTATTCATCAGAGCTGATGATAATGTTTACGCTTGTATCGCCTTCTGCAACAGTATCGTCTTTTCCGCAGGAGAAAAGCGAAAGAGCCATAACAAAAGTAAGTAATACAAGAGCGATAATTTTCGTTGTTTTCATATGTGCCTCCATTTTTTTGCTTTGCGTTTTTTCATAATTCCCGGTTTGAAAGCATATCTATTTTTGCTTTCACATCCTGTCAAAAGTATACTATTTTTTTTATGATTTGTCAATATATTTAACCGTTTTTAAGGGTTAAGAAATATAATAGCCAAATTAAGGTATGCGGCAAACAAAAGCCACAGCCAATAGACAAACATTATAAATGCGCTTATAAAGCTTATATTGCTGTAACACAGTATAACGAAAAACGTGAGAACGATCATAGCACAAACAACTACAAAAGCAACAAAAAACAGCTCAGCACCGAAAAACAGCGGCGCCCATATGAAATTAAGCGCAAACATCACGATAAAATACAAAAGTCCTCTTGATTTTGACACCGAAACGCATTTGTCGCACGAGGAAATAACTATGCCGCTCGCTCCTCCTATCAGAAGGTAGAGAATACTCCATATTATGGGAAACACGAACGACGGCGGAGCAGATGCCGGAAGGCAAAGAGAGCCGTACAATTCAAAACCGCCGGCTATGAATGCCGAAACCACGCCTAACAGCAAGCAGACTACGGCGCTTGCTATTACTATTTTAAAATCAAGTGAACATATCTCACTGCGGATCTTGTTTTTCAGTGAGCATTTTCTCCTCTTACCCATAAAAAATCACCTCATATCATCGTATGAGGTGATTTTTGTTTTTATTCTGTTTCTTTATACTCCGAGCCACGGCGGCATAGTCTCCGACTCGTTTTCAGGCTCGTCAGTTTCAATACCGTCTTCACTTTCTTCGTCTGTGATATCCTCTGACGTTTCGTCCTCAAACACTTCATTGTCGGGATCGCGCTCTATCGTCTCGTCTTCTGTTATTTCGCCGTCCTCTGCGTCATTTTCGCCGATTTCGTCTTCGGGGTTTTCATTATAGTGCTCGTAGCAGGCAGCGTTGAACTGTCGCCCGCCGTTGAGATTGGTCGTACCTACGAACGTACCCTCGGGTATTGCATTTTCAAAGAAAGGCACGCCCCACCATCCTCCCGGTTTAAGTCCCTTGGGAAGAGTCTTGTAAACATATTGAGCGTCTGTGACAGTAACTTCTATCGGGAAGCTTCTGTCTGCCTGAATCATACCTACTTTAACAATGTTTTCTTCAGGGCATCCGTCAACTGCAACACCGCCCGTTATGCTATCATATTCGACAAGAATATGACAATCGCAAAACTCCGTCGGAACTGTTGAGTTTGTAAAGTAACCTGTTTCCTTGCGGCTTCCTCTCGGATCATTCATACACGCTTCGGTCAACAATTTGCCCGAATCACGGCAGTATTCGGCTGTTGTAACGCCGTCGGCAATATTGAATTTTTTAATAGCTTCTCCGCCGTTTGCTGCCTCTGCTATAATATTTTCATGAAGCTTTGTCATTACTTTATCCCACGGTGCGGTCGTGGGGCTGAAGGAAAGGTTGTCAAGCGATTGGGGAATGTCATAACCGAACCATATTCCCGCAACGTAATACGGGGTAAAGCCCATAAACCAACGGTCATAGTCGTCGTTTGTCGTACCGGTCTTACCTGCCGTGTTGATCTTGTTTTTAAGAGTAATGTCAGCTGCAGTACCGCTTGTTACAACATCCTGGAGCATCTTTACCATAATTGAAGCGTTCTGCTCGCTCATTATAACTTCGCTTTCGGGCTTGTTTTCGAGTATAACGTTGCCCTGGCTGTCAACGACCTTGTCCCACATTCTCGGCTTATTGTAAACGCCGTTGTTTGCAAATATCTGATATGCGGCGGTCATTTCAAGCACAGTCACACCGTAAGTCATACCGCCCATCGCAAGAGAGGACACCGTTTTATCGGAAAGTATTCTTCCGTTTACATCGGTATACTCTATAAAGCTGTCCATATGAAGCTTATTTTTTACAAAGTCAAACGAATTTTCAATGCCGAGTCTGTCAAGTATTCTGACCGATATCGTATTGACAGAACGGCGAAGCGCATCGTGCACCGTCGTAAGTCCGTTGTACACATACGGCAGGTTTTTAGGATACGGAGTCGGATTGGGGAATATAGTTTTACCCTCTTCATCCTTAGGAAGTGCTTCAAGCTGCTTTTCCGTATATTCTTTTGAATTAAAGGTTACGGGAACATCGTCAAATACACTTCCGTAGGTTATAAGGCCGTATTCGAGCGCGGGTCCGTAAACAGACAATGGCTTTATCGACGAACCGGGTGAGCGCGTCGTATGCGTTGCGCGGTTGAGAATACGGTTGCTTACCTTCTCGCCTCTTCCGCCGACAAGCGCAAGCACGTCGCCCGTTTTGGGATCAATGATTGTCATTGCCGACTCAGGCTGTACGGCATTGTTTGCCTTCGGGAAGCTGTTTTCGTCTTCGTATACTTCTTCAAGAATTTTCTGGATTTCGGGATCCATAAGGGTATATATCTGAAGTCCGCCCGACCAGACGAGATTTGAAGCATATTCGCTTGTAAAGCCGTATTCACGTGCCAATGCGTCTATTACGTCGTCTATAACTGCGTCGGTATACCAGCTGTTAGAGGTATTCGCCGTTGTTACGGCACGTCCCTTATAATTAAGCTCAAGCTCCTTGTCGTAAGCCTCGTCATACTCTTCTTTTGTTATTTTCTCATACTTGAGCATCATATCAAGAACAGTATTACGTCTTTCCCTGTTGTTATCGGGATTGATAACGGGGTCGTACTTCGTGGGAGCGTTTGTAATACTTGCTATTGCCGCGCACTCGATAAGAGTCAGCTCAGACACGTCCTTGCCGAAATAAGTGTACGCTGCCGCCTGTACTCCGTTACAGTTCTGGGATAAGAATATCGTATTGAGATACATTTCCATTATCTCAGATTTTTCTTTTTTCTTTTCAAGATTCAGCGCGCGAAGTATCTCCTGGACCTTACGCTGTATGGTAACGTCATCGTCTTTGGTAAGATTCTTGATAAGCTGTTGGGTGATAGTCGAGCCGCCGTAACGGCTTGTGTATGAAGTTGCGAAATTAACAACGGCTCCGGCAGTTCTGTACCAGTCTACTCCGCTATGCTCCCAGAAACGGTGGTCCTCTATCGAAACAAAGGCGTCAACTAAGTTTTCGGGAATATCCGTGTAGCTTACCCAGATATTATTCTGCGCGCCGTAAAGACGCTGGTCCTCTATTTCGACAGCCTCACCTATTCTGTATTCACGATTTTCATAATCGTAGTAATATATCTTTGATGTAAGGCTCTGTCCTACCATAAGCAGAGATTCGTCTATTTCGGGATCTAAATGCCGGTTTATATACACAGCAAAGGTACATCCGACGATTATACCGGTAATAAATAAAATAAGAAATAAAGTCAAAAGCGTGTTAAGGATATAGGTGAAGACCTTGCCTGCAACGCCTGTTCTTTTATTTGCTTTGTTGGTTTGGCTTGCCAGTCTGCTCATTTCTCAGCATCTTTCCTTTCAAGTATATCAGTTATTATTTTCGCTAAGGAGGATTTTATAATCTTTTTCAAAACATACCACATAAAGTATAGCTCTTGTTTTTGAATACTTTATGAATATTTGGCGATAATAAAATTACAGTATTATTAACACAGGTAAATATTACATGAACGTGCAGAAGAGTATCGGCAAAAATATCGCCGGCAGATAGTTTACTACCTTTATCTTTGTAAGTCCGAGCATATTAAGGGAAAGTCCTATAATAAGAAGCGACCCTGCCGCTGTCATTTCTGCAATTATAACGTCGCTCAATACAGGGGCTAAGAATCCCGCGAACAATGTAAGCGCTCCCTGGTATATGAGTACTGCAAATGCAGAAAAGAGCACTCCGACACCCATAGAGGAAGCAAAGATGACGGCTGACACACAGTCAATTGTGCTTTTTGCAAACACTGTACTGTGATCATGGGTAAGACCGCTTTGAAGTGAGCCTACCACCGCCATGGCACCGACTATAAAGAGCAAGCTTGAACTGACAAATCCTTCTGCAACAGATACTCCTTCACCGTTGCCCTTGAATTTACTCTCCACAAAATTTCCAAGCCATTTGATGCCATCATCAAGTCTTAACAGCTCTCCGAATAGTCCGCCGACAACAATCGACAGTATAGTAACAAGGGTATTCTGCCCTTCCATTATGCCCTGAACGCCTATAAGCAACACACAAAGCGCCAGGCCCTTCATTATCGTGTCGCCTATTCTGTCCGGTATACCCTTTTTGAGCAAAAGCCCGAGACTTGCGCCGATAAACACCGTAATGAAATTCACAAATACTCCGAGCATCGACGAATCTGCAACAAATTCTATTATATTTTTTAATGCTTCCATGTTTCCCCCGATAAATGCCAAAAAACCAACGAAAGGTGTCCTTTGTACATGAATGAATCGTACAATGATATGTATAAATACGTTTCGCGAAAAACCTTTTTCGCTTCTCTTTTAATGGTCTGCGCCTTTTGCCTTTTGTGCACTCTCACCGTGCTGTTTAGTGAAAATAAGCCTGTAGAAGCAGACACCAACTCTCTTCCCGGCGAATACGTCTATGCTTCCGCGAAAATAAATGCATATATGCTGAGAAATTCAGACGGTCGCGTTGCCGTGTGCGATTATTACGACGGCAGTATTATAGAAGTACTCGATTTATACGTAAATACTCTGCCCGAAGAAGACAGGTCCGCGCTTGAAAACGGGATATATATAACTTCAATAGCCGAGCTTGTATCTACTCTTAAGGCATATACAAGCTGACTATTTGTAAACAACGTTTTCTTCACCGAGAAAGCTTTTGAACTCGCCTAAAAGAAAGTCGCTTATTTCTACCGAAATGCGCTCTTTTCCGAGATACGTGCCGGCAGAACGGTCATAGAATATAACCGGAGTGCTTCCGGAGAAGATTGAACTTAACACAAGAGCTTTCTTATATTCTTCACAGTCAGTGGAGCTTACTCTTAAAAACAGTCGCTTTTCCTTTGGAATGTCGGCTGTTTTTGTTTTGTTTTCAATCTGCGGATACTCTCTTTTCTTTTCAAACACCGCAAAGCTCTCCTGAGGCGATCCGTTTCTGACAAGCGGCAGCATACGCTCTACTATAAGCTTAGCCGGCTCATCGTCTCTTACCGATATTTTTCCCTGTACTCCTACCGCGCTGTCAACTGTCAACAAGTGCGCGTACTGTGAAAGGATTTTCGGGAAAGCGATAAGCTCTAATTCTCCGCTTGCGTCCTCAAGCGTCAGAAACATCATTTTTTCCTTACTTCTCGTGTTCTTTATACTGCGAGAGGTTATTATTCCCGCGACTACAACTTCTCTGCCGTTTTCTGCTATTGTATCGCTCTCGTTTTCTTCAGCTTCATCTTCTGCAACCGACACAGAAAGCTGTGAAGCCCTGACGGCAGAAAGCTTTTTTGTATGCTCCAAGTAACCATCAAGAATATGCCCGGAAAAATAAAGTCCTGCACACTCCTTTTCAAAGCGAAGCATCTCGCGCAAATCAAGCTCGGGTATATCGGGGTACTCGACACCACTGCCTTTAATACCCGACATAGCAATGTCCCCAAACAAATCAAGCTGACCTTCTGCGTTTTCGCGTGCGCTTGTTACAAACTCGTCTATTATGTTTTCATATGAAACAAGCAACCGGCTTCTGTATACGCCAAAAGAATCAAACGCGCCGCATTTTATCAGCGATTCTACCTGACGTTTGTTCATGTCCCTCTTGCTCATGCGCGCGGCAAAATCTTCAAAGGAGGCAAACTTTCCCTCTTTGCGCTCCTCTATTATCCCATCAATAAAGCCGGGGCCGACGTTCTTTATAGCCGCCAGACCAAAGCGTATCTTACCGTCTGATACTGTAAAATCGGTAAAGCTTTCGTTGATGTCGGGAGAAAGTATCTTAACGCCGTACTTTTCCGCCTGAGCAATATATTCGGCTGTTTTTGCAATATTTCCGAGAACGGAAGTGAGAAGTGCCGCCATATACTCGCCCGTGTATCTGCACTTCAAGTATGCTGTGCGGTACGCAAGAAGCGAGTAGGCTACCGCGTGGCTTTTATTAAACGCATAGCTTGCAAACGCAACGAGCCTGTCAAAGAGCTCGTTTGCCGCGTCGGCATCCACAGCGCGCTCAAGCGCGCCGCGTATAAAATTCTCGCGCTCCTTTTCCATTTCTGCGTTTTTCTTTTTAGCCATCATTCGCCGCACGATATCAGCTTTTCCAAGGCTGTAGCCTGCGACCTCACGGAATATGCTCATAACCTGCTCTTGATAAATAACACATCCGCAGGTAACGTCGAGTATCGGCTTTAAGGCGGGGATTTTGTACTCTATTTTATCGTGATTTTCACGGTTTTTGAGATATTCGGGTATACTGTCCATCGGACCCGGTCTGTAAAGCGATATCGCCGCGGTTATATCCTCAATATTGCGGGGTTTAAGCTGAGTCAGAAGTCTTTTCATTCCGGCTGACTCAAGCTGGAAAAGCCCGTCTGTATTTCCCTCTGAAATGAACTTGTACGTCTTTTCGTCATCAAGAGGGATTTTCTCTATATCAAAATCAGGATCGAATTTTTTTACAAGTGCTTCGGCATCCGATATTATCGTAAGGTATCTTAAGGCAAGGAAGTCAAATTTCACAAGTCCGAGAGACGACACCTTGTCCATGTCATACTGTGTGACCACCGAACCCTTGCTTAATGCCTGCGGAACGTAGTCTGACACAGGCTTGTCTGTAATCACCACGCCTGCGGCGTGCACCTGCGTGTGCCTCGGCATTCCTTCAAGCGCTACAGACACGTCGATAAGCTTTTTGATCTGTGCGTCCGATTCGTACGCCTGTCTGAATTTGCTTATATATTCAGGGGCAAGCTTGTCTTGCTTTAATTTTACCGTGCCGTCAAGAAGCCCTTTTATCGTAACGTTCAAGTCCCGCGGTATAAGTGCCGCCACTTTGTCTACATCCGCATAGGACATACCGAGAGCTCGTCCAACGTCTCTTACAGCCGCACGTGCGGCAAGCGTTGCAAACGCTATTATCTGCGACACGCGCTCTTCGCCGTACCGCCTTTTTACATACTGTATGACCTCGTCGCGTCTGTTATAGCAGAAATCTATATCGAAGTCGGGCATACTCACCCTTTCAGGGTTGAGAAAACGCTCGAAAAGGAGCTCGTATTTTACCGAGTCTACGTCCGTTATATAGTTAAGATATGCGACAAGGCTTCCGGCGCCCGATCCGCGCCCCGGTCCGACGGGTATATTTTCGCCCTTGGCAAAGCCGACAAAATCGCGCACAACAAGATAGTATTCGGCAAAGCCCATTGAGCCTATAACGTCAAGCTCGTACTCTATTCTGTCAATATAAACCTGTCTGTCGTACTTACCGTCGTAAAGAATCTGTCCGTCGCGCTCGCGCTTTTCAAGGCCTTCATAGGTAAGCTTTTTTAAATATTCTTCGGGTGTACTGCCGTCTTCGGGGATAAAGGTAGGCAGAAATCTTGAATCAAAATCAAAGTCATACAAGCATTTATCGGCAATCTTCACCGTGTTTGCAAGAGCATCCTCGTAAGCGCCGAAAAGCTCTTCCATTTCATCTGTAGACTTATAGTAGTATTCATCATTTTCAAATCCGATAGGTCTGCCGTCGGCAATGACGTTGCCTGTCTGGATACACATGAGTATTGCCTGATTTTCGGCATCACTCTTGTTTATATAGTGAACGTCGCCCGTCGCCGCGTAAGGTATTCCCGTTTCTTCGTGTATACGCTTAAGTCCTGAAAGTACTCTTTCTTCCTCGGGCATACCGTGATTTTGCAGCTCAAGATAATAGTCTTCGCCGAAAAGCGCTTTCATTTCAAGCGCGTGTGCGATTGCACCTTGTATATCACCGTCAAGTATCAGTCGCGGAATATATCCTGCGATACATCCGGAAAGGGCAATAAGTCCCTCGTGGTATTCTTTGAGAAGAGACAAGTCTATTCTCGGTCTTGAATAAAAGCCCTCTGTATGCGATTTTGTGACAAGATATATGAGATTTTTATATCCGGTTTCATTTTTGGCAAGAAGCACGAGGTGGTATCCGATGGTATTGTTGATACGCTCGCGGTCAAAGCGCGAGTCCGGTGCGACGTATACCTCGCATCCTATTATCGGCTTTATACCCTCCGCCTTGCAAGCCTTGTAAAAATCGACAGCACCATACATGACACCGTGGTCCGTAATGGCAACAGCAGTATGACCGTGGCGCTTTGCTGCGGCAGGAATATCGCTTATACGGCACGCGCCGTCAAGCAAACTGTATTCACTGTGCAAATGAAGATGTACAAATTTGCCCACAGTCATCACTCCTTTACTCTTTTTTTGAGAATTCCATTATCTTTTTAAGTCTGTTATTTATTCCCGATTTGGATATCGGAGGATTGAATATAAGTCCGAAATCCTTAATTGAGAGCTCGGGAAACTCAAGTCTTTTAAGCGCCGTTTCTCTGAGCTCGGGCGCAAGAAGCTCAAGCCTTCCGGTATCAATAAGCTTTTGTATCGCGTCTGTCTGTGCATTTGACGCGGACACAATCTTTGTAAGATTCGCCGTGTCGCAGTTTCTAAGTCTGTTTGCATCGTTCTTCGCGCCCTTGAGTATACGGCTGTTCATCATTTCAAAAAGTGCAGCCGACGCTCCTATATATGCAAGAAAATTTTCTATCTGCTCGCTTGATTTTATATAAACCATACTCTGATTGCGGCGCGTTCCGTACTTTGCCGCAACGTCTGCTTCAAGAAGCATTTCAAGAAGCTCTTTTGCAATCGCTTCGCTTCTTACAGGTATTTCGAGGTGATAAGAAAACTCAGGGTTTGTTAATAGTCCTGCCGAGAGAAAAACGCCTCTTAAAAATGACACACGGCAGTTTTCGCAGGTAAATAAGTCTTTGTTGATACCCTGCCCTACAGCTTCATCATAGCCGAACTTTGACAAAAGCTTTTTTACGTCGCTCTTTGCCGAGACGGTTATCTTATTACTTTTTAAAGTCTCTCCGTCCTCGTCCGTTTGCTTTTTCTCTGTAACGTACAAATTGCCCTCTATTTTATAAAGGTCATAAAGCAATTTAAGCGTGAGAGCGGCAGTTGCCTCACTTTCGGTTATGAGCCTTACTTTGTTTTCATCAAAATTGACTGCAAAAAGTAATATTCCGTAAAGAAGCGCGCGGCGGCAACAGTCTTTTTTGACGTTCATTGAGCACAGGCTTTGCTTTGCGTGCGTAGCAAAAGACATCCGCACTCCTCCTTTCGAAATACTTTATTCCTTGTTTATGTCTCTGTGGAAAGCTGCCGCTTTGTATCCGCTTTTTACAACGTGAGAAGAGAGTGTCTCAGCTATTGCAACCGAGCGGTGCTTGCCGCCCGTGCATCCTATAGCAACGGTAAGGTGTCTCTTTCCCTCTTTTATGTAAAGCGGCAAAAGAAAATTTATCATATCGCAAAGCTTATTTACAAAAGTGTTCGTCTCGTCACTTGAAAAAACGAAATCGCGCACGTCATCATCAAGTCCCGTATGGTGCTTAAGCTCGGGTATGTAAAACGGGTTCGGGAAGCATCTTACGTCAAATATCAGGTCTGCTTCTACGGGGCTTCCGTACTTGAAGCCGAAGGACGTACAGCTTACAAATATTTTTGCTTCCGTGCTTTGCTTGATAGCCGTATACACCTGCTCACGAAGCTGTGCAAGTGTTGTTTTTGAAGTATCTATAACTATATCGGAGCGTTCTTTTACAGCAGAAAGCATATCCCTCTCTCTCTGTATCGCTTCTTTTATATTCATATTGCTTTCTTTTGCAAGGGGATGCACTCTGCGCGTTTCTTTATAACGGTTAACGAGCACTTCGTCGCTGCACTCAATAAAAACCGTCTTAAAGTTATGCCCTTTATCCGAGAGGTCCTTCATACTCAAAAAGAGATTGTTGAAATCGTTTTCGCCTCTCGCGTCAATTATAAAAGCAACCGCGCTGTCCTTGCCCGCCCTGCTGTACAGAGTGGCAAACTCAGGCATAAGCTTTGCAGGCATATTGTCGATACAATAATATCCCGCGTCCTCAAGTATATTTGCCGCCTGGGATTTTCCTCCGCCGCTCATTCCCGTAATAATTGTAAATTCCATTTCAAATCCGCTCCTACGGTATTTTATTAAAAGAGTTATCCTATAATCCGGATTTCTCCCTCAATATCAACTCCGAATTTTTCTTTTATGGTCTTTTTTATATGTTCTATAAGTGACTTTACATCATTTGCCGTCGCTCCGCCGACGTTTATTATAAAGCCTGCGTGCTTCTTGCTCACCTGTGCGCCGCCTATCTTATAGCCTTTAAGTCCTGCTTCATCAATAAGCTTTGCCGTGAAATATCCCGGCGCTCTCTTGAAAGCGCTTCCGGCACTCGGATATTCAAGCGGCTGTTTTTCGCGCCGTCTTGACATATAATCGTCCATAAGCGCTCTGATTTCGCTTTTATCGCCGAACTCAAGCTCAAACTCTGCTTCGAGTATTACAAAACGGTCGCCGTTTTTTTCAAACAGGCTGTTTCTGTATGAAAAGTCACAGTCTGCGTTGTCAAGCTTTGTAACCTCACGCTTTTCTCTGTCGTAACATCTGCAGCTTTTGAGTACCGCAGATATTTCCGAGTCGTATGCGCCCGCATTCATATATACTGCGCCGCCCACACTTGCAGGTATGCCGTATGCAAACTCAAAGCCTTTGAGTCCCGCTTCATACGCAGAAGAACTCACCTTTATAAGAGACGCACCGCATTCGGCAGAGATAATATTTTTGCCGATACGGATATTTTTCATAGCCGTTGTCAGAATAACGACTCCCCTGAAGCCTTCATCGGGAAACAAAAGGTTTGAGCCGTTGCCGACAACAATATAGCGGATATTTTCTCTGTCAAGCTCAGTGCAAAGACAGACAAGCGCGTCTGCAGATTCGGGGAACACGACAAAATCTGCACTGCCGCCTATTTTAAAGGTGGTATAGGACTTCATTTCGCAGTCGCGTTTATATGTGCACGGATGTTTTTCACTTATGCTTTTAAGTATTGTTTCAATCACAAAAATGCCTCCGACAAGTATTTCGGTAAATTTTATTCCTTTATACTTCCGGCAAGTACCATTTCGCGCGCCGCTTCAAGCTGCTTTTCGCTTATGGATACGCCCGAGTTTATGCGCGCAGTTTCAAGAACACGCTCGTCAAAATCGAGTATTTCAACAGAAGTTTCACTTCTTCCGTTGTTTTCGACCTTGGAAATACGCATATGAGTATCGGCAAGTGCCGCGATTTGTGCGGAATGTGTAATGCAGAAGACCTGTGAATTCTTAGAGATACTCTTTATCCGTCTTCCTATCTTCTCGCAGGTCTTGCCCGACACGCCCGTGTCTATTTCATCGAATATGAGCGTATCTGTCTTCTCAGCTCCGGCAAGCTCGCTCTTGAGCGCGAGCATAACGCGCGAAAGCTCTCCGCCCGATGCTGTTTTCGACATCGTCTTTAATTCTTCGCCCGGGTTTGCCGCAATCAAAAATTCTACGCTGTCAGCTCCGTCTTTAGTGTACTTTTCAATCTCACCTGCAAGCTCTGTCTTTATCTTGAAGCGGGCTCCCTTCATATCAAGGTATTCAAGCTCGTCAAGTATTCCCCCTTCAAACTTCTCTGCCGCAGCTTTTCTTATTTCGTGAAGCTTCTTTGCGGCTTTTATAAGTAACAAGCCCGTCTCTTTACATTTTTCTTTCGCTTTTTCTGCAAGCTCTTCGTTATTATCAAATTCTTCAAGCTGTTGTGCGGCGCGTTCTCTGAACGCAAGTATTTCATCAAGTGTCTGACCGTACTTTCTCTTAAGCTTTGAAATAGAGTCAAGCCTTGCTTCTATCTTGTCAAGCTCGAGCGTTGCGTCGTCAATATCGTCGGGGACGAAATCACGTACGCGCTCTCCTATATCGGCAATCTCATATTTATATTCGTTGAGCTTTTCGACAAGCTCTGCTGCCTCAGGTACGTATCCGGCAAGCTTTTCAAGCGCCGAGACCGATTTGTCTATAAGGTCGCTTGCACAAAGGCCGCCCGGATTTCTTGCGAGCGCTCTGTACACAAAATCAGAGCCTTTTATAAGCTTTTCGGCATTCTGAAGTTTAAGTCTGCGCTCTTCAAGCTTTTCGTCCTCTCCTGATTTGAGAGACAGTGCATCGATATCCTTTATCTGGTATTCAAGAAGATCGCGCATACGCTGTTTGTCGCTTCCAAGCGACAGTAACTCGTCAAGTCTTTTTTTACACGCTCTGTATTCTTCATAAAGAGCGCCGTATTCTGCCTTGCACTTGCCGATTTCACCCATAGCTGCGGCAAATGCGTCAAGATATTTTATATGGTTTGATATGTCAAGAAGTATCTGGTTTTCGTGCTGCGACTGAATGTTTATAAGGTGCTTTGCGGCTTCTCTCAGTACAGAGACTTGTACCGACTGCGAGTTTATCTTTGCCTGTGTTCTTCCATCAGCATATATCGTACGCGAAATTGATATCACGCCGTCCTCATCAGGCTCAATATCAAGCTTTTTAAGCTCGCTTACCGTTTCGCTGTCAAGCTTTTCAAAAAGCGCGCTTACCTTTGCAAAGTCTTCGCCGCTTCTGATAAGCTCCTTTGAGCTTCTTGCGCCCATAAGCAGAGAAATACTGTCTATGATAATAGACTTTCCTGCACCCGTTTCACCTGTAAGCGCGGTAAAACCCTCGGAAAAATCTATATCTGTTTTTTTAATTACAGCAATGTTTTCTATATGCAGAAATGAAAGCATACTGTTAAACCTTTCCTTTCGCTCAGGTGTTTTAAACGATAGTCTTAATTTTACTTAAGATTTTCTATTTCTTCCTTTAAGCGCTTTGCCGCGTCCTCTGTGCGCATTACGATAATTATGGTATCGTCTCCCGCAACGCATCCGACTATCCCGTCAAAGTGCATAACGTCAATAGCCGCCGCTGCGCCCTGCGCCATTCCCGTTATCGTCTTGACAACGGTAATGTTTCCGGCAAAATCGACCTTGCTTACGGATGCCGCAAGCAAATTTTTCTGTATCGACGCCTTCGCATCATGGCTTTCTTTGCCCTGGCTGTATCTGCTTCTGCCGTCGTGGGTTGGAGTCTTTACAAGCTTAAGCTCGCGTATGTCGCGCGAAACCGTCGCCTGTGTTACATTAAATCCGCTTTTCTTGAGAAGCTCGGACAGCTCCTCCTGTGTCTCCACTACTCTTTCGGATATAAGCTCTATGATTTTATCCTGTCTGGCATTTTTCATAATCAAACCGTTCCTCTTATAAGATTCTTATTTGTCCGCCATTTTTTTACGAAGCACCTCGTAAAACGAGCTGTTTCTTACGCGTAAGAAATGCGCCGTGTGCTCTGATTTTTTAACAATCACGTATTCGCCCGGCTCAAGCGGATATTCGTCGCTTCCGTCAGCCGAAACGTTTATAATTACCCTGCCTGCGTTCACAAGCTTAAGTTCGCTTTCAGGCGAGAAGAGCATCGGTCTTGCCATAAGCGAATGCGTGCATACAGGCACGATATTTATACAGTCAAGAGTGGGGTCCACAATCGGCCCGCCTGCCGCAAGGGCGTACGCGGTAGAGCCCGTGGGTGTTGAAGCGATAACTCCGTTTCCCTTGAACGCGCCTGCGTGCGCTTCTTCTTTTCCTGCGTAAATTTCAATATCCACAACCCTGTTTGTGTTACCAAGGCTTGTGAGGACTATATCGTTAAGAGCAGGGTCTCCTTTGAGCACCCGTCCGTCTGCTTTTACAATCTCATAGGAAAGCATCATACGTTTTTCAAGCGTATATTTGCCTTCAAAAACGTCCGAAAGCATGTGTATGTCGTCAAGCTCAAGCTCTGCAAGATACCCGAGTCTGCCAAGGTTTATTCCTACTATCGGCACCCCTTTAAGCGCGGCTTTTCTTGCCGTATGTATTATCGAGCCGTCTCCTCCCGGCACAAGCGCCAGATCTGCAAGCTCAAAGAGCTTATCTTCCCTGCAAAACGAAACGCCCTCTATATCGGAAAAATACTTTTTGTATTTTTCAGGCAGGTACACGTTTTTTTCACAAGATCGCACCTTCTTTGCAATCTGCCTTGCACAATGAAGCTCTTCGTCCTTATATTCGTTTGGAATTATGATAATATTATTCATCATTCTCCTCCGCTTTTGTTTACAATGCTCTCTATCATTGCTCTGTCCGGGATCGCCCCCGGCTTTTCTTCTGCAACATAATAAGCAAGGAACTCTTTATTCCCATCCCCTCCGAGTATCGGCGAGGTCGTTATAGCGCGACACACAAGGTTATGGGAATTTGCACACAATATGATTTTTTCTATAACGTCTGCGTGCACGCGTTTGTCTTTTACAATACCGCGCTTGCCTATATTCTCTCTGCCTGCTTCAAACTGAGGCTTTATAAGTCCTACGTAAATACCGCCATCTTTGAGTATGCGCTTTACAGCTTCAAGCACGAGTGTCTGTGAAATAAAGGACAAGTCTGCCGTTACGATATCGGCCTTTTTGCCTATCGTGTCCATATCTATATAACGTGCATTTACCCCTTCAAGCACCCTTACGCGCTCATCAGATGAAATACTGTTATGAAGCTGACCGTGTCCTATATCAACGGCAAAGACTTCCTTTATTCCGCCCTCAAGCATCACCTGGCAAAATCCGCCCGTTGATGCGCCGAGGTCAACTGCCGTAAGTCCCGTGAAATCTATCCCGAAGCGCTTTGCGGCATACAAGAGCTTGTGCGCCGCGCGGCTCACGTATTTGTCTGTCTCACACAAGATTTTTACCGCGTCGCCGTCTGTTACGTCATACGACGGTTTAGTTACCGCTTTTGAGTTAACGGCAACAGCTCCTTTTTTTATAAGGTCGAGCGCTTTTGTGCGGCTTGCCGCCATTTTTGTTTCGGCAAGATATAAGTCAAGCCTCATAACTTTTGCTCCTTGTTTTTACATAGGGAAAACACAGCCGATAAGAATGCCTAAAGCCGATCCAACTATAACCTGAAATGGCGTGTGTCCGATAAGCTCCTTAAGATTTTTCTCCATATACTCGGTCTTCCTGTTGGCAAGGTCTTCTACTATTTTGTTAAGCACCTTTGCCTGCTCTCCGGCGGCGCGTCTTACACCTGCCGCGTCATACATTACGATAAACGCAAATACGACGGCTATTGCAAACTCAATTGATGCAGGAGAACATATTCTCCATATCATTACGCATAGAGCGCTGACCGTTGACGAATGGGAGCTTGGCATACCGCCTGATGACATTATCAGGCCGAAATCAAGTCTTTTTTCCTGCACGAGATTTATAATTATTTTTATAAACTGCGCTGTAAACCACGCAACAAGCGCGGCAAGGAGTGCTTTATTGGCAAGTAGTTCTTTTATATATTCCATGTATTTTCCCTTTTAGTGTACAACCACTTATTTTCTTCTGTTTACGATGTAATCGGCAAGAGACGTGAGCACTTGAGCATTTTCAAAGCAAGCGATACTTGCTTTCGCTTCGCCTGCAAGCGACTCAGCGTATTTTGCGGCTTTTTCAATATTCATAAATGACAAGAACGTGACCTTGCCGTTTTGCGCATCGCTTCCGACAGGCTTTCCAAGCTCCTTTTCGTCAGCCGTTACGTCAAGTATATCGTCGGCTATCTGAAAAGCAAGGCCTATCTTCTTTGCGTACTCGTCTACCTGCCTGCGCGAAGAATCGTCAGCATCTGCCGCCACGGCACCCATAAGTGCCGCGCATCTCATAAGCGCGCCCGTTTTAAGAGAGTGAAGCTTTATAAGCTTGTCGATGTCAATCTTCTTTCCTTCGCTTTCAAG
>JAZNQU010000109.1:0-4354 GCA_045590315.1 Eubacteriales bacterium | reverse complement strand
TAACATTCAAGCTCTGTTTCAACGATTATCCTGAGCGCGTAAAAGTCGTATATCTCGTCAAAGCTCTTGTTCTGGTTATACATTTTCTTATAGATACTGTAAACCGTCTTTACTCTGCCTTCAAGTGTGAACCCGATATTGTATTCGGCAAGCTTTGAGGATACGCTCTCGCGGCATCTCTCTATAAAGTCTCTGTTCTGACCGTACTTGCGTTCGATATCGCCCCTGACCTCACCAAAGCCTATCGGGTCAAGATATGACAGCGAAAGTCCTTCAAGCTCCTGCTTGATTTTCTGCATACCGAGTCTGTGCGCAAGCGGTGCAAACACGTGCATGGTCTCAAGCGCAGTTTCACGTCTTTTAGCTTCGGGCTTTGCATCAAGTGTACGCATATTGTGAAGCCTGTCGCAGAGCTTTATAAAGATTACTCTGATGTCCTTGGACATCGCAATAAACATTTTACGCAGATTTTCTATTTCTGCTTCTTCTTTGTCGGCTACGTTAAACTGTACGTCCTTTGTTACACCGTCAACAAGCAGCGCGACTTCGCTTCCGTACTCTTTTTCAATATAATTGAGACTTGTCTTATCCGAACAGTCTTCTACCGTGTCATGAAGAAGCGCGGCGCATATAGAATCTGTATCAAGTTCAAGTCCCGCAAGAATCTCTGCCACTGCAATCGGGTGGCTTATATAAGGCTCACCGCTTACTCTGAACTGCCCCTCATGGAGCTCTTTTGCATAGCTGTACGCCTTTTTTATTTTTTCTATGTCATAATTCTTGCCCGTTTTTTCAAGTGTGGCAAGAAGTGTTTCTAACTGTGTATACATATATTATTCCTTTCACGGGCAGACTTTTGTCCGATTTCGCCGGATATTTCCGGCAATCCCGTTATACGCAATACTGCGGATTATTTTTTTGCCCGGCGTCTGAACGCCGCAAGCAGCTCGGAGGACTCGAGGTCCACCTTAGGCGACTGCCTGTTTAACTCTATTCTGCACTGTTTGGCATCATACGCAAAATAATTTATAAGTGAAAGCTCGCACATAATATCAAGCACTGCGCGAAGCTTTATGTATTCAAGCTTTTGCTTTGGAAGAACGTGTGCACAAATAACACCGTAGCTGTACAAGCCGTCTTCTCTATCGTTTGCCTTGAGATATCTGTATACCGCCGCGAAGTCTTCGCGGTCGGGGATCATATCGGCAGGCATTTCGCCGCCGTGGAGCGCCGCTTTGTACAAAGACAAGTCTGCAGCGAGTTTTTCCTCTGCCTCCTTTGACGCACGCACGTCTCTTATATGGAGCTGTACAGTTGTCTTGCCCATAAACTCGTTAAGCTCCGCGCCGCCATAAACATCTATAGTGTCACCGACACTAAACTCAATGTCTGAATACTTCATACCGAACCACAAGGCTGTGATACGATAATCACCGCTTGACAGTACAAGCTTTATATGCTTTCCCTCTTTGAGCGGGTATATCTCTTCTATCTTCAAGCCGTTAAGTATAAACCTTGGCGAAGGATTTGCCTGCCCATACGGCTCAAGGAGATAAAGTTCGCGCACAAGTTCAGTATCAAGTTCATCAATAGTTATGTAAGCATCGGCTTCAAGTTTTTGTTCTGTCTGTGTATGATCCATTACCTCTTCGGCGTACTTGTTTATTACACGTTTGAACTCTTCAAGTTTTCCTCTTTCGAGTGTAAGTCCTGCGGCAAGCTCGTGTCCACCAAATTTCAGCAGTGTATCCCTGGAGGCTTCAAGCGCCTTTACGAGATCAAGTCCTTTTACGCTTCTGCCCGAGCCCTTTCCTATATCATGTTCATCGTGCTTATCCCCGGAATTTCCTTCAAAGGAGATAAGGATACACGGAAGTCCGTATTTTTCGCTGATTCGCGAAGCAACTATTCCTACAACTCCGTGATGCCACGAGTCATCATCGAGCACTATTACCTTGTCTTGCGCGTCAGCCGATTCTATTTTTGCAAGAGCTTCGTTAAGTATGGAGTTTTCCTCCTGCTGGCGGACTGCGTTCATCTGACAAAGCGCCAGCGCCCTGTCAGCCGCTTCCTCGGCGTCTTCGCTGATAAAAAGCTTTACCGCCTCCGCGGCATCTCCCATTCTGCCCACCGCATTTATACGCGGAGCAAGGGTGTAGCTGATAAGTGAAGCGGTTAGCTTTTTCACATACTCTGCATTATAATCAATTCCGGCACAAAGGCTTATAAGCTCACGCGTTCCGAGAAAACGAGGCGAACGCATACTCTCAAGCCCATGTCTTACTATCGTACGGTTTTCATCTATAAGCGGCATTACGTCGGCAACGGTTCCTATTGCAACAAGCTCGCTGTATTCATACGCAATACGCTTTGATGCACGCTTTACATCAGCACCTGTCAAACGCATTTCAAGAGCACATATGAGTTTGAAAGCTACTCCGACTCCTGCAAGCTCTTTGAAAGGATATGTGCAATCATCACGTTTAGGATCTACGCAAGGCACATCGGGTAGTACCATTACAGCTTCGTTTGTACGGCTGCATTCGTGGTGGTCGGTTACGACCGTATCAATTCCGCACTCCCTTGCATATTTTATTTCTTCAATAGCGGTAACGCCCGTATCGACTGTCACCATGAGCGTCGAGCCGTTGGCTCTCACCTTATCTATTGTCACGTTACTGAGCCCATATCCCTCTCCGGTTCTTTTTGGAATATAGTACTCGCAATCAGCAAGTCCGCACGATTTCAAGTATGTCACGAGCATCGAAACAGAGGTAACGCCGTCAACGTCATAGTCGCCGTAAACCGTAACTTTTTCGCCTGACTTTATCGCCTTGCATATACGGTTGCAGGCAGGCTCCATATCTGCTAACAGGAATGGATCGTGATAATCTGCGTCGCCTTTTATAAAATTGCTCGCATCTATAGCGTCGCCCTTACCGATGCGATCGTAAATGAGCCCTGCCGTAACAGTTCTTATACCAAGCTCTTTGGCTATTTCTTTTATAGCCTCGCTCTCCTCTTGCGTGTGTTCATTACACACCCATACACGAGGCGGCTGTTTATAGTTTGTTTTTTTAATCTGCATTTTTATTTTTGTGCCTTTGGATAAGGACTCCTTAATTTACTCTCGCATAATTTGCATTTTCACTCTGCTTACCGGCGCGGTGCCCATCTTTCGATTATCGCATACGCGAGTTTTATTCCGTCAACTGCCGCACTCGTTATGCCTCCGGCATATCCTGCTCCCTCGCCACCGGGATACAGGTTATTTATCCCAAGCGCGGTATAATTTTCTCCGCGGAGAATCCGCAAAGGTGCGGACGTGCGTGTTTCAACACCCGTAAGAAGTGCGTTTTTATCTGCAAAACACTTCATTTTCTTTGAAAACACGTTAAGTCCGCGCTCAAGCATATCGCTCACACCACCGGCAAACAACGTGTCGAGCGCCGCCATTTTAACGTTTTGGTTCATATATGTCGGCATAACTGTGACCGGCTGTGAAAAATTACTTCTTCTTTTGTCCAAAAAGTCGCCCACCGTTTCGCATGGAGCCGCGTATCTTCCGCCACCCATTTCAAATGCCGCCCTCTCAAGACGCCTTTGGTATTCAATTCCGCCAAGGGGCGTTGCTCCAAAATCTTCGGGCAACACCGAAACCGCTATTGCCGCGTTTGCGTTCACGCCGTCTCTTGCATATCTGCTCATGCCGTTTGTTACGACTCCGCCCTCTTCGCTTGCCGCCGCAACAACTTCTCCTCCCGGGCACATACAGAAAGTATATACCGCGCGCTCACCCTCTCTGTGCGAGAGATTGTACTCGCCCGCCGGAAGTCTCGGATCATCTGCATATGAGCCGTAAAGCGACTCGTTTACGCTTTTCTGAAAATGTTCAACGCGGACGCCTACCGAAAATGGCTTCGCCGTCATGGTAACGCCGCGTTCAAACAGCATTTTATAAGTATCTCTTGCGCTGTGCCCTATTGCAAGCACAACTGCCGCAGCTTCATGCTTACTGCCGTCAGAAAGTAAAATTTCGGCTATTCTGCCGTTGTTTACCTTTATGTCGGTAAGGCAAGTGTTATAAAGTATCTCTCCGCCAAGCTCGCGTATTTTCTTATCAGCCGACTGCACAACGTCAAATAATTTATCTGTGCCTATGTGAGGCTTTGCAGAATACAATATCTCCTCCGGTGCGCCGAGCTCATGCATCGTTTTAAGAACAAATGAGCATTTGGGATCGTTTATTCTCGTAACAAGTTTTCCGTCCGAAAAAGTACCTGCTCCGCCGGCTCCGAACTGTATGTTGCTGTTTTCAAGCACGCTGGTATCATAAAAACGGCTGACTGCCTGA
>JAZNQU010000108.1:0-6483 GCA_045590315.1 Eubacteriales bacterium | reverse complement strand
TTCAGAAGCTTCACTCTCTCGGACTCGATCTCAAAAAGGAAGAAGAATAATATCCCACAAAATCAATAGCTAAAGGAGGGAAACCTGAAATGGCAGGAACCAGAAAGCTCGGCAGACCGACCGCCCACAGAAAAGCAATGCTCAGAGGCTTGGTCACATATCTGCTTGAAAACGGACAGATAGAAACTACACTTACAAGAGCCAAGGAAGTAAGATGTATGGCTGAGAAGATGATTACTCTCGGTAAGAAGAACACACTTGCTTCCCGTCGTCAGGCGCTCGCATATATCACCAAAGAAAGCGTTGTAGCAAAGGTATTCAACGAAATCGCTCCCAAGTATGCACAAAGAAACGGTGGATACACATCAATTTATAAGCTTGGACAGCGCAGAGGTGACGCGGCTGAAATGGCACTTATAAAGCTCGTTGAAGAGAAAGCTGAAGCAAAGGCTGAAGAAACAGCAACAGCAAAGGCTGAATAAGGCAGTTTTCGTTTGTACGAACAACTAAAATAGAACAAAGGACTGTCTTGTGGCAGTCCTTTGTGTCATCTATGAGAAAGGATTTAAGCATGGGAGTAGTTATTGGAATTGACGTAGGCGGAAGCACCACTAAAATAGTGGGTTTCAGAATTGTTGACGGCAAGCGTGAGCTTATAGAGCCGATGTTTGTGCGGGCAAACGACCCTGTTACCTCGCTGTACGGTGCATTCGGTAAATTCACAGATACAAACGCTCTTTCGCTTGGAGACATCGACAGGATAATTACAACGGGAGTCGGCTCGAGCAAAATAAATAAAAATATATACGGACTTGAATGCATATCCGCTTCTGAGTTTAACTCGATCGGACGCGGAGGACTGTATCTGTCCGGCGCCCAAGAGGCAATAGTCGTAAGTCTTGGAACAGGAACGGCTATCGTGCACGCAAAACGCGGCGGGGACATAGAGTACCTCGGTGGCACAGGTGTCGGCGGCGGCACGCTCGTAGGCCTTTCCCGACTTATGCTCGGAATGGACGATATTGCCCATATCGACGAGCTTGCACAGGACGGTAATCTTGATAATATCGACTGGCGTATAAAAGACATAACAAAGAAAAATATCGTTCCCGGAATGCCCGAGAAAATGACGGCGTCAAATTTCGGAAACGTGAGTGATATTGCCGAAAAAAGCGATGTTGCACTCGGAATAATGAATCTTGTGTACGAAACGATAGGAATGGTCTCGATTTTTGCTGCACGCTCACACGGTCTTAAAGACATAGTGCTCACAGGAAATCTCACCACACTATCAAAAGCACGGGGAACATTTGAAAATCTGAACAGTATGTTCGGTGTTAACTTTATGATACCGAAGCTTTCGCAGTTCGGCACGGTAATAGGCGCGGCGCTCAAAGAAGATTAAGTTTGACGTGTTAAATTTTAAGTCTGTTAAAAAGCTACTGTAACATTTAAGGTTACAGTAGCTTTTTTTATTCGCCTTTTATTAGCTCTGAAAGGGAAGAACCAAGTAGTTTTGCCGCATTTTTCGCCTGCGTCAGCGTGTTTCCGTCTGTACCTATCTCAATAAGCAGTGAGCCGGGCGTATACTGTTCATTGTAAGAGGCTCCCCTTAGTGCAACAGGCCGCATTAAATTCGGGTATTCTCCTGAAAGCTTATCTGCAAGCTTGAGAGCAAGAGTGAGATTGGTTTCCCAGTCCGGGAAATCGGCGCCTCCTGCATCTGTACCGGCAAGTATCATTATTTGCGCAACTTCGTCGCCGTCAACTTCCGTTACAGCTCTTGCCTTTGCACCGCTTTCATACATGACCGCGTCGCGGTGAAGGTCTAAAACGTAGCGTATACTCGGATATTTTTCAAGATAATCTTTTATGGATGCTGCCGCCGCGGAATATGAATCGCTATACGACCTGGCATCATGCTGTACGGTGCAGTGCAGGGTGTTTACGCCGTTTTTGTTAAGAGTGTCTGCAAGGACTTTACCGACGGCTACCATATTGACATTTTCATCAGTGCTACGAGTGGAGCTCTCCGGATCGTAATATGTACTGTCTTCCCGTGAATAACATTCGGTTGCGTGAGTATGGACTACCAAAACCAAAGGCTTGTCAGAGTCCGCCTTATAATCGAAATCATAGTATGACATCAGAAGTTTTGCGGTGTCGGGGCGCTCTTTTGTAGTGTTGTTCAAAGTAAGAATGTCCTCGCTGCTCAGATCACAGGAAATTATGGGGAGCATACTATCATTTTTCTCAGGTGCGGTTAATTCAAGTGAGGACTCGGGGATAACGGCTTTTGTTTCATTGCTTGCTTTGGGAGTTTCGGTATTATCATGAAGAATTATTGTTTTTTCTTCTGTGTCGTAATACTCGATGCCGAAGCACGCCTCTCTCAGCAGGCTTCTTCCGTTTAATACGATATTCTTTTTATGCGGTATGTAAAAAACGTTTTCTGCAAGTGTGTTTGCTGCAAAATCTGTAAATGCACCGTTGTTTAAAAGCAGAACGCATATCACGGATATTGTAAAAACGCATATAATTGTTTTCGTAAGATTATGCTTGTTTTCTGCGAGTTTTTTTCTGATTATCATTTTATTTTCCTTCCTGCAGTGTAATCATAGCTTCTATGTGTTGACAAAGAAGCTATGATTGTCCGCTTAAATTATATTGATTTTGAGCCTGAAATATTCACGAAAGAGCCAGGTTTACAGCTTCGGATAAAAGTCTTGATACTTCACTTGTTACAATGTCGCTTTCCTTGGGCGTTACGAAAAAGCCTTTGCCGTTTTCGAGTACCTGTGTAAGCTCGGGACTGATATTTTCAATTCCTGCCTCTTCAAGCGCGGCATAAACAAGAGTGGAAGATTCAACTACGGTGGGTACACCTATGGCAATAACGGGACAATTCAGACTTTGAGCATCGATAGCAAGACGCTTGTTTCCAATACCTGACCCGGGAGCCAGCCCGGTGTCGGTGATCTGAACCGTCGTAGCAAGGTGGGACAGATCGCCCGCGGCAAGGGCATCGATTACGATTACAGCTTCGGGATTAACGTTTGCCACGGCACCGCGTATAAGCTCGAGCGTTTCAATTCCGGTCTGACCGATCACCCCGGGAGTGACAGCCGAGATCGACTTTCCTCCGAGAATTTCGTAAAGCTTGGCATCACAGTCCTTGATATGCCTTGTTACTATTATATTTTTTAGCGTTTCATGGCCGATAGCATCAGATGTGATATATCTGTTTCCAAGCCCGGCAACAAGTACGTTTTTTATATCATTTATGCCGCTGGCGAGTTTTATCATATCGCTGATATGACAGGCGAGAAGCTCTGCGCACTCCTCAAAGCGGTCATCCGAAAGCGTCCAGACCTTGCCGATATCTATAGTGACGTATCTGCCTTTGGGTTTGCCTATTGTTTTTACTCCCTCTTCACTTAAAATATCAAGGACGGAAACATCAAAATTTTTCTCTTTTTTTTCGGTATATGAAATGCCGTGTATGTGACTTCCGCTTGTAATGTCGTCGGTTTTGCATTCATTTGCAAGGTCGGTGCGTCTGTATTTTTGAGACATAAATCTTAAACTCCTTTAAATGAGTATTTTTGCTTCATAACAATAGTATTTACAAAGGAAGAATTAATATATTTCTCTCGATGTTATTTTGCTTATCGTTTTTTCGATAAGAGAGTATTTTTTTGCCTTTTTCAAGAAAAAACAATTGTGATAATATTACAAAAAAATACTCAATTGTTTGTGCACAAGTAATAATCTTTATTTATTATTATTTTCTTAATTGATTAAAGCAAAAATCTGTGTTATAATTAGTACAGTATGCTTGCAATGGGTAAACCTTTTATCTGTGCACACGTTATTTTGCTATGCGCCTGCGCACCTCGCAGGGCAGAGGAGGAACTTTTACATATGAAAAAAACAGTATCGTTATTGCTTGTTCTTGTAATGCTTGTGACTTCGCTCGCAGGCTGCGGCGGAATCGCCATTGATTCCGATGACAAGGGTGCGCAGATAAATGCGTATGTCACGAGTGAAATAAGAGACTTTGATCCGGCTTACACTATGATAGATGACAGTACGGCAAAGATCTTCAGCCTCGTTTACGCCGGACTCGTTTCTCTTGACGATGACGGTAAAGTAGAATATGACCTTATGGAAGAATATGAGGTTATATACGACGAAAGACTTGAAGAAAACAAGATGCACATCACTCTTAAGGAAACTATGTGGAGCGATGGCAGAAGCCTTACGGCGGACGACGTAATATATGCATGGAAGCGTATTCTCGACCCCGAATTTGACAGCCCTGCAGCATCGCTTCTCTATGATATAAAAAATGCACGTGACGTTAAGAACGGCGACTGCTCGGTTGACGACCTTGGTATCGCCGCTGTTGACAACTATATAATTGAAATTCGTTTTGAAAAGAAAGATGCGGACTATGAATTGTTCATAGAACGTCTTGCAAGCCCCGCGCTGGTACCCTTGCGTGAGGACGTTGTTACCCGTTATGACAACTGGGCGAGTTCATCTTCAACGATGGTTGCAAGCGGACCTTTCTCAATCAAGAATCTTGAATTCAACAAGGGCTTTACCCTTGAGCGTAATACATATTATTTCCGCAACAGAGAAAAGGATAATCTCGACAAGTACGTAAAGCCGTACAGAATAAACGTATCATACAAGCCTGACCTTGAAGAACAGCTTCAGGCGTTTGAAGACGGAACGCTTTTCTATCTTGGTGATATCCCTGTTGCAAACAGAATTGATTACAAGAAAAAGGTTAAGACCACAAATGTACCGTCTGTACATACTTACATAGTAAATACAGAGCATAAGGTTTTATCAAAGCCTGAAGTACGCCGCGCGCTTTCCCTGGCGCTTGACCGCGAAGCGATAGCTGAGCTTGTTGTGTTTGCAGAACCTGCAACCGGCTTTGTTCCTTCAATGACAACAGATAAGACTTCAAAAGACAGCTTCAGGAAGAATGGAAAAGACGTAATTTCGTCAACAGCCGACGTAGAAGCGGCAAAGGATTTACTTGCCCAAGCAAAGGTTAAGGGCGGCTCGTTTACTATATCTTATCTTGATAACGAAACTGAAAAGGCAATCGCTGAATATGCAGCAGAGGTATGGGGCGAGCTTGGCTTCACAGTAAAGACAACAGCTCTGAGCAACTCAAAGAAGTTCTCAAATGTATATCGTGATAACGATTATGATATTCTCGCCATCGACTATCAGATGCTTTCCAAGGACGCGTTTAATGCTTTTGCGTCATACGCATCAACATTCTCCGGAATGGGTATCGATTTACAGAACGGTAATTATGATATAGTACCTCATGTATCGGGATATGTGAGCGAAGAATACGACGCGCTTATTGAAAGCGCATACGCAGCTGAAACAAGAAAAGAAGCAAGCGGATACCTGCACGAAGCAGAGGCGTTGCTTGCAGAAGATATGCCGGTTATTCCCGTTGTGTTTAACAAGGACTTCTATCTCATAAATAAGAAGGTGCTTTCCGGACAGTCGATAGATTACTTCGGCGGCAAAATTTTCAGCGACCTTAATATGAAGAATTACAAAAAGTATCTTCCTGTTGAGGAATAATTAAATTTGTACAGTCTTTGTTCTGCCGAAAGAGTCTGATCTCTTTCGGCAGAATTATTCATCAATAACGGTAAAAACAAGGAGGATTTAGTAATGCATGCAACGCTTACCGATCCCAATGATATAAAAATATTTATACTTTATCTTATGAAGAGCCTGCACAGGCCGCTTGATTTCACAACGGTAAGTGAGATGTCGGTGCAGGACGGCTTTGTAAATTACTTTGATTTTGCTTCATGCTTTGCAGAGCTTATAGATACGGAAAGTATAAGCGAAACTATCATAGACGGGAACCCCGTTTATGAAATAACCGAAAACGGAATGCTTGTTGTAAGCGAGCTTCAAAGTAACATAATGAATGTTATAAGAGAGAAGAGCTTAAGAAGTGCGCTCAGGCTGCTTTCATTCAAGGAACGCGGATCGAAGATCAGTTGTGATTACACGCAGATTGGTGAAGACAAGTATATCATGAATTGCGAGATAGCCGAAAAAGACGAGCTTGTAATGAAGATAAGCCTCGGCGTAGAGTCTAAGCAACTGCTTGATATGAAGATGTACAACTTTGATAATAAGCCTGAAGTTGTTTACAAAGGACTGATTGCAATACTTACCGGAGAGGTAGATTATCTTCTCGATTAAGAAAATATTAACAAACTTTTTAAAATTTATTGTGTATTTTTACTTTTCATATGGTAAAAGTGTCCATATTTGATGTGCTTTTATTGGTGAAAATAATTAGAAAAAAGGGATTTTTTGACATTTTTGCCATATTATATAAAAATGCGCGAAAAATAACTATTGACATTGGCTAAATTTGTGGTATAATTATTAAGTGGGGAAAAGTTTTCGTAAGGGTAT
>JAZNQU010000107.1:0-6810 GCA_045590315.1 Eubacteriales bacterium | reverse complement strand
CCTGCGATCATACGAAGTGTTGTGGACTTACCGCATCCGGAAGGTCCTACGAAAATTATAAATTCTTTATCCTTGATGTCGAGGCAGAAGTCGGATACAGCCGTTACTCCGCCAGGATATTTCTTGTAAATGTGTTTAAGTGACAAACTTGCCATTTTATGTATTCCTCCTGTAAATGGCGGTTTCCCGCATATGTTACTTTTTTACATCAAATATTGTACCAAAAATCACGCAAAAATGGAAGTGTCATTCTTACGAAATTGCAGACATGTTTTTGTGTATTTTGCTACAATTTACATAATTTTAAAACGGAGGCGCAGTTTGTCGCCTCCGTTCGTTTCTAATTTATTAGATTTTGCTCTTCATTGTAAGCGCGATACGCTTCTTATTAACGTCAACGCTTTTAACTGTAACAGTGACGATATCTCCGACGGAAAGGACCTGCGAGGGATGTTTGATAAACTTATCGGATATTTCCGAAACGTGTACAAGTCCGTCCTGATGAACGCCGATATCAACAAACGCGCCGAAGTCGATAACGTTTCTTACAGTTCCCGTAAGCTTCATTCCGGGCTTTAAGTCATTCATATCCATAACGTCATCGCGAAGCACGGGCGCGGGGAGGCTGTCACGCACGTCTCGTCCGGGCTTTTCAAGCTCGGATATGATATCAACGAGAGTCGGCTCTCCAACGCCAAGAGCTTCGGCGGTTGATTTAAGTCCGGCCGATGTAACCTTATCGCGAATACCTGAAAGCTTGTTTTCGCGAACGTCGTTCATAGTATAACCAAACATTTCAAGAAGCTTTTGTGCGGCATCGTACGACTCGGGATGCACTCCCGTATTATCAAGGATTTCCTTTGACGAAGGCACGCGCAAAAAGCCTGCGCACTGCTCAAAAGCCTTTGCGCCGATTCTCGGCACCTTCATAATTTCTTTTCTCGATTTGAATTCGCCGTTCTCTTCTCTGTACTTGACTATATTTTTCGCGCCTGTTGCGTTAATACCCGCGATATATGAAAGCAGCGAATGAGACGCCGTGTTTACGTCAACGCCTACGCTGTTAACGCAATCCTCAACAACTCCCGTAAGCGATTCGTCAAGTCTTGCCGGCTTCATATCGTGCTGATACTGACCAACGCCTATAGACTTCGGATCTATTTTTACAAGCTCAGCAAGAGGGTCCTGGAGTCGACGCGCTATCGAAACAGCACTTCTCTGCGTAACGTCAAAATCCGGGAACTCGTCTGCGGCAAGCGCCGAAGCGGAGTAAACCGATGCGCCTGCTTCGCTTACCATTGCATAACGAAGCTCTCCGCCGACCTCCTTAATTACGTTTGCGATAAATATCTCACTTTCCTTGGATGCCGTACCGTTACCGATAGCAACGAGTTCGACTTTCCACTTGGAGATAAGCCCCTTTACTATTTTCGCGCTTTCCTCTATTCTCTCCTGCGGCTTTGTGGGATAAATCACAGCCGTGTCGAGCACCTTGCCCGTTTTATCAACTACCGCAAGCTTACAGCCCGTTCTGTAACCCGGGTCAAGTCCGAGCACACATTTACCCTTTACAGGCGGCTGCATAAGCAGATGCTTTAAGTTATCCGAGAAGAGCTTGATAGCCCCCTCTCCTGCGCGGTCAAATAACATTGAGCGTATTTCGTTTTCAATAGAGGGCTTAATAAGTCTGTCGTAGCTGTCGATTATCGCTGCTCTGACATGCCCGGACGCCGGGCTTGTCTGCGAAGTCATTGCGGCGTAAATAAGGTAGCTCAAAACTGCGTCCTCTGCCATTTCCACCGATACTTTCAGATATTCTTCCTTTTCACCGCGGTTAAGGGCAAGTATTCTGTGGTCAGCTATACTCTTTATTCCCTCGGAGTAATCGTAGTACATCGAATAGACCGAGTCCTCTTCTTTTGCCGCCTTTGATGTGATAACACCGAAGTCATAGGTCATCTCTCTGATTTCTTTTCTGTAGTCGGCATTGTCGGAAATATCCTCAGCGATAATGTCACGCGCGCCTGCGTATGCGTCAGATATTGTTCCAACTCCCTTTTCGGGATCTATAAGCGACTGTGCTATCTCGTCAAGCGTCGGGATATATTCTTCGCTCATAAGCATAAGAGCTTCTGCAAGAGGCGTGAGTCCGCGCTCACGCGCAACCGATGCACGGGTACGTCTCTTCGGCTTGAACGGACGGTAGATATCCTCAATTTCGGCGAGTATCTGCGCGTTCTCTATCGCTTCCATAATCTCGTCTGTCATTTTGCCCTGCTCGGTTATAGACGCCGCCACTTCAGCCTTACGCGCTTCAAGATTGCGCAGATATGTAAGTCTGTCGAAAAGACTTCTGAGTGTAACGTCGTCAAGCGATCCGGTTACCTCTTTACGGTAACGTGCGATAAAAGGTATCGTATTGCCGTCGTCAATGAGGGCAACCGTCTTTTCTACCTGACTTTCCTTTAAGCCGAGCTCTTCGGCAAGCTTTTTGATAATGTCCATTTTCTGACCGTCCTTTTGTCTTTTATTTAAACAGCTTTTCTTCGTCGCCTGTAAGCTCGCGCCACTCTCCGCGAGATAGCGTCCTGTCAAGCTTTATATGACCAAAGCTGATTCTTTCAAGATATGTTATTTTGTTGTCAACCGCGGCAAACATTCTCTTTATCTGGTGATACTTACCTTCAGTAATTGTAATCTCGCCGCTTATGCCGCCATCATCGGCATTTATCACCGCGTCGCGCGTCACGTATCCGTCTTCAAGCGTAATACCGTTTGCAAGCCGTTCTATATCGCTATCTTCAAGCTTGTTTTCACACTCAAAGCGATAAGTCTTACCGACGTGATGCTTTGGTGACAGCACCCTGTGCGCACCGACTCCGTCGTTTGTAAGTATGATAAGTCCGAGCGTATTTTTATCAAGCCGTCCGCATGGGAAAAGTCCGAGCTTTGCATATTTTTCAGGCAATAATTCAAGCACCGTTTTCTCCTTCGGGTCGTCTGTTGCCGAAACGTATCCCTCTGGCTTGTTGAGCATTATATATACAAATTCCTTGTACACTACCCTTTCGCCGCGAAATACTATTTCATCAGCCTCCGGGTCTATGTGAATGTCCGCCCGCTTTACAGGCAAGCCGTTTACAACGATTTCTCCGCGCTTTGCGGCTTTTGCCGCTTCGCTTCGACTGGCTTTGCCCGTGGTTGTCAGAAGCTTGTCTATCCTCATTTTTCCGTCCTAAAATCTAACAATTTCAACTACTATAACGCCTACTATAACTGCCGCAACAGAAAAGATTATAAGCGACAGGTAAAAGGCACTTTTAAAATCGCTTTTTTGTTTTTTCATCCTTTATCACCCTTACACAAGCTATACGTTTATATTATGCTCAGCATAAGGAAGAATAAAGCGCGTCAATTTAAAAATTCGTGCAATTCTTTTATTTTTTTGAATATATCGCGTATGTACGCGTCGGCAGCTGTTGCTCCGCAGTCAAGGTCTGTAAAAACAATTGCAATATACGGACGCTCGCCGTAAACTATCGCTGCGTCGTGGTACGCGTTTGTATCCCAACCGTATTTATGTACAATATCTTTGCCAAGCACGCTTTGAGAGAGCACCTTATGCGCCGAATCTGTAAGCGATTCTTTCACAAAGCTTCCGTACTTGCTGTTTTCAAGAGTGAATTCATATATTCCGCGAAAAAGTTTTCCCGCGTCTGACACCGTCATATTGATAGAGTTTGTAAGCGGTGCTCGTGCATCTGTTTCTCTGACGTAATCAAAGTACCACTTACTTGTGAAGCGCTCTTTTATAAGCGAAAAAGCTATATTGTCACTGTTTTTAAGCGCATACTCCATAAGTTCCTTATATGTGTACTCTTCTCCGTTTTCAGCGTCTTTAAGCACTCCCGAGCCATCCACGTCCATGCTTTCATGGTCAAGCTTTATTGTGTCTTCAAGTCTGAACATTTCTTCAAGTGCTTCGACTGAATATTTTTCATCTTCTTTAGAGCCCTCAAGCTCACCCGCCTCAAATTTTGTTGCCGCATCAAGGATCGCCGTTATATACGGTGCTTTCATTACGCTTGCGCTGTCAAACACTTTGTCTGCGTTGTATTCGTATTTATAACCTGTAATCAGGTCCTCATAATATATTGCGATATCGGGAGCTTCGGCTTCGGTGGGCTCAAGCTTTTCACTCAGTGTAAGCTTGTCGCTGTAAGCTTTTCCAAGCTCCTTTTTACTTTGTTCAATATACGGAGAAGCGCTCACCCATTTATGCTCGCTCGGTTCGGCTTCACCATCTTCCTCTTTTAGTTTTTTTATCTCTTCTTCGCTTCGTTTTACACGCACAAGAGGAGAATTCTTTTCGATAAGCGACTCTATAGACAATACAAGCTTGTTTAATTCTGATATGTCAATTCCGTCTTTATTCCTGTTTCGCTCAAGTTCTTCCTTGAGCCTATCATAGTTTTCGCCAAGCTCCTTCATTTCGGCTTCGCTTTGTGCGATTAAGCCTTCATAGTATCCGAGATAATACTCTTGCGTACTCTCAAGCTTGCCTTCAAGTTCACGGTTTCTGTCGTTTGCCGAGGCAAGCAGGCTTGCTTTTTCAGCCATCTGTGCGTTAAGCTCTGATATTTCGCTTTCCGCTTTTTCTATAGCCAGGTTATGTCTTGCGCTGACAAGACAAAGTGCTATGGCAAGTATAACTACCGCAAGCGCGGATACTATGCCGAAAATTGCAAATAACGTCCGTTTTCTGTTTTCCATTACTGATAATTACCTTCCTGCATCCTGGCTTTTTTATGTCTTGCTACTTAAAAGCTTAAGTTTCGGGTACACAAAAATACTGTATACGCAAGATCAAAGCTCACATATACAGTAATTTTTGTTTTTATTGCTCGAGATCATTGTAGAATATTATTTCCTCGGGAAGACAATAATTAAGCTTTTCTTTCGCGACCTTTATTATGTATTCGTCATCAAACGGTGCTTCAAGCCTGTTTTCAAGCTCATCAACACGTTCAGTATAGTATTCGATCTTTTCTTGTATATCCGCCTGCTGTGATTTGAGATTTGAATACTCGATCTGGTAGCTGACAATTCTGACAACGCAAAAGACTACCGCTACTGCTATTGCAATTTTAGCCGGAACGCTGATCTTTTTCATTCCCTGCTTCATGTCCGCCTCTCCTTTTCAAGTTTTTAACTTTCGCTTTTTTGCTTATTCCAAATCCCGTTTCAGACATCATAAAAAGCCTGGCTCTTTCCCTCTCACCCGTCGCTATGATGCTTCGCAATTTGTATGCTTCAACAGGCACCGATATTGCCCGTGCAAATGCCTTGATTTGCGGCTTTGCAACTTTGTACACCAAAAAAGTCAGAGCAAGCCGTATGCACGATACAGCTATTCCCGACAACGCCGCGCTAACGCGTCCGAATGTATTGTAATACAGTATAAATCCCGCCACGGCGCCGAGATATATAAAAAGACGCGGCTGACCGAAATTTGCCTGGTACAGAAATACAGTAAAGACAAGGGCACAAATAACAAAAAACAGCAAATCCTGGGCAAATATTATTACGTCAGTCATTCTGTTTTTTATTCTTCTGACGGTGTTGTTTTTTACACCGCTGTTTCCTCGTATTCTTTTTGTTATAAGGTCAATTTTTTCAAAACTCGTCCGGCTTTTGCCGATCCCGACTCCCGTAAGCATGACCCGCGATATTCTGAAAATATCATATATAACGCCAAAGAGCGCACCAAGCAACAGTGCGTACAAAAGTAAAACGAGCGTTTGTGTACTTGATACATTAAACGCCATTTCAGTTTACGCGTCCGCCGAATATACCGCGCTTTTTGGCTGCAGGCTCAACGTAGTATAGCGAATCTATCCTTCCGTCAAGTTCTACGCATTGTGAAGATATATCAAGCTTTACAATGTGAAGTCCGCTGCCTTCTATATTCAGAATACCCATACATGTGGACAGCGTTACCGACGTATCGTCAAATCCGATAACGTCTTCCACTCCGCTTGCGCGAAGTGCGGCTCTGCCGTCTACTTTTATCTCGTGTACAGTTTTTTCGGTCTGATCCATCGTAAAATACTCCTTTGCCTCTTTATAATTTATTACATTATATTAAGGCGTATATGAGAGTATTACTGCGAAAGGACCTCATACAAAGAGGATGCGTCGCTTTTGGCGACGGTATCCCTTACATCAAGAACACGAATTCGGAGAGTTCTCTCTCCGAATCGTATCTCGATTATGTCATTCTCTTTTACATCGTACGACGCCTTCGCACGCTTGCCGTTTACGCTTACGTGTTCGGTGTCGCAGGCATCGTTTGCGACCGTACGTCGCTTGATAATTCGCGATACCTTGAGAAATTTGTCAAGACGCATTAAATTACTTGTTTACCTTTGCCTTGAGAGAAGAACCTGCGGAGAAAGATACGTTCTTGGATGCAGGAATTGTCATTGTTGCGCCTGTCTGGGGGTTACGACCCTGACGAGCTGCTCTTGCCTTAACGCCGAATGTACCGAAACCAACGAGCTGAACCTTGTCGCCCTTTGCAAGTGCGCCTTCGATTGCTGCGAAAACAGCGTTAACTGCCTTTTCGCTTTCAGTCTTCTTGAGTCCGGATGCTGCTGCTACTGCTTCGATTAACTGTGTCTTGTTCATTGCTAAAAACCTTCCTTTTTGTTTGTTTTTTGTTTTTTTATTTTTGTTTTGATATAAAATACCAAACGCAATATCGGCAATACTATTATATCATCATTTTCGTTGAATATCAAGGGTATT
>JAZNQU010000106.1:0-9026 GCA_045590315.1 Eubacteriales bacterium | reverse complement strand
TTTGCCACGACACCTTTTTAACACGGGCTATATTGCCAGCTCCGTAGTTCTGGCTTGTAAATGAAGTTGCAGCAAGTGCGATGGCGTGTATAGCCTGATACGTAATGCTCTCAATCTGAACAGCTATAGTGTTTGCCGACATAACGGCCTTGCCAAGCGAATTTATGGAGGACTGTATTATAACGTTTGCAAAGCTGAACATACCGCTCTTGACACCTGCGGGAATACCGACTTTAAGTATGTATACAAATTCTTCCTTATATATACGTACATGTTTGAGTTCAAGTCTTCCGTATCCGTCGCTTTTCATAAGAGCGATAATAGCAAACACTGACGATATAAGCTGAGACATAACGGTTGCTATCGCAACGCCGTCAACGTCCATGCCAAAGACGGTTATAAAGAAAACGTTCAAGAGTACGTTTGCAACTCCGCCGATAATAAGATATATCATCGGGCGAGTCGTGTCGCCAACGGCTCTGAGAACAGCTGAAGCAAAGTTATATGTGAGAACTATCGGAGCTCCGAGCAGGTATATGACCAGATACTTTTGTGCCATATCAATAACGTCTGCATCACACGCCGTCCATTCAAGGAAGGTTCTTGAGAAGAAAACCCCTATAATTGCAATAAATACTCCGCCCGCAAGTCCTATAAACATGGCTGTTCCGACAGCCTTTTTTGCTCTCTCCCCGTTACCCTCTCCGGCAAGGCGCGCAACAAGCACGTTTGCGCCGATGGAAAGGCCGATAAAAACGCAGGTGATAAGGTTTATAAGCGAGTTGGTTGCGCCAACCGCCGCCACCGCGTCATCTCCGACGAGTATTCCCAGAATTGCAACGTCAGTCGCATTGAATACGATCTGGAGCACGTTGGTTATCATCAGCGGTATTGCAAAAATAATCATTTTGCGAAGAATAGAGCCTTCGCACATATTCATCTCGTGTCTTGAAGCCATAGTATAACCCTCCCGGCATTTTCCGAACGCAAAAAGCTTCTCAAAATGAATAATTTTCTTGTCCAAGTAAAGTATAGCACAAAAAACATTTAATGCAATACCTTTTTTCAAAAAAAGCAAAAAAATTTTCGCCGTTTTCACGGCGAATTTTTTGTCACTTCCCTGTATTCAAAAAGTCTTGCTCCGGATTGTCTCTTTTTATCTTATTTATGACCGATTTGATAAAGCTTGCGTTTGATGGTTTGCCGCTTTTTCTGCTGACGGTGTTACCGAAATATTCTCTGAACACGTCTGCGTCTCCCCTGTTCCACGCGGCAGTTATCGCGTCTCTTATTGATTTTTCAACCTTTGCTACAGTAACCTTGTGAGTCTGCGCAATTTCCGCATAAAGGTCTTTTGTTATGTATTCAAGAAGCGCCGGGCTTTTCATAGCAGCGCTTAAGCCTGTTTCGAGATATGCATATCCGTTCATCCCGGACGGCACTCCGATCTCAAGTAAGATTTCATCAATACCTTTATATGGCTCTGCTTGCTCTTTTGACAGCTTAATAAGCTGTGTTTTTATCCGGTGCATTTCATCTGTCTGTTCTATAAGCTTTTGGATAAAGGCAAAGTCAAACGGCTTTTTGATGAGATACATAGGTTTGAGTTTTCCGATTTTCACTACGGTGTCGCGCTCTATCTCGCCTGAAGTAAGTATTATCTCTGTATCAATCGGATGGCGTTTGGGATCAGGGTTGTTTCTGATAATCGACTTTATTACAGACTCATTTATCATCTCCCTGTCAATTATGACAAGGTTATAATATATTTCGCTTAAACAGCCTGCAATATCCTCTTCATAATATATTGTATCTACTCTGATGTTTCCAAGAGGATCTATGTTATCGCAAAACAGTCTGCATACCGATATGTCTTTATCTACAAGCAATACTCTTGTTTTTTCCATTCTTATCCCCTTACTTTTTTGAAGAAAGCTCGTTGTACAAAGTAAAGCCGAGGATCAAAACGCCGCCGATCGCCTGTGTAACGCCAAGCGGCTCGGAGAGCACGAGCACCGATACTATTACCGCAACGAGAGGGTCAATATAGCTTAAAATAGCGGCTTTCTGACCGGGCAGGTCCTTAAGGGACGAAAAATACAAGACGTAAGCGATTCCCGTGTGAACAATTCCGACGGTTAAAAGGCTTGCCCAACCGAGCGTGTCAAGTCCTGTAAGATTTATACCGTCAGTTAAAAGCACGTAGGGCAAAAGCACGATTATCGCCGCTATAAACTGCATTATCGTTCTGTATAGCCCCTCTGCGTTTTTGATAAACTTATTAAGTATTATAACCGTTGCGTAGAAAAGTGCCGCGCCAAGTCCGAACAGTATGCCCGTAAGAAGCGAGCTGCCGCCGGGTGCTACTCCCGTTATGAGGACAAGTCCGAGCGTTGACATAACAAAGCATACTATCTGCACCCTGCCAAGCTTTTCGCGAAAAAGAAGCGGACAGAGCAATGTCACTATCACGGGGGCAAAATAATAGCTGAGCGTTGCAACCGACACCGTTGTATATTTGTAAGCTTCAAATAAAAGTATCCAGTTGACACCCATCGCCGCGCCCGACAAGAGCAAAAGCGGTATCTCTTTTTTTATTTTGCCAAACGGAATTTTCTGCCCGGTTATAAAAAGATATGCCAAAATGAGAACCGTCGCCATAAGAGCGCGGTAGAGCGCAAGCTCGCCTGACGAAACGGACACGTTCCTGACAAAAGGAGCAAGTGTACCGAATATTATCATTGAAAGAATAAGCTTTATACGTGCAGTTTTCATTTTTCCAACCTCGCTTTTATTTCCAAAGCATATTTTAACACATATATAAATACTTGTCAACAAAAGAAAAATCCGCCCGTGTGGGCGGAGTTTAATTTATGATGGTATATTCAAACATTTCAAAATGGAGGCGCGTGCCGATGTCGGTGCCAAGCGGCAAAAGTGCCAGCGCGATGAAAATATCGTCGTCTGCCGTTTTCCCATCCTCTCTTATATACGCGTACTCGCCTTCGATTTTTACAACCGTGTAGTCTTTTTCTTCCATAGTGCATTCCTTTGAAATTTATTGTTTCAAACATTATACCATACATTTGGTTTTTCGTCAATCAGCCGATAAACATCTGAGTCCAGTATTTGCCGCTTGCAACGTATCCGACACCGATTTTTGTAAATGAAGAATTAAGAATGTTCGCACGGTGACCTGAAGAGTTCATCCACGCGTTTACTACCGCCTGCGGCGTTGCCTGCCCCTTTGCAATATTTTCGCCTGCAGTTCTGTAAGAAATGCCAAAGCTCTTCATCATCTGAAACGGGGTTCCGTAAGTGGGACTTGTGTGTGAAAAATAGTTGTTGTTTTTCATATCCTGCGATTTGTATCTTGCAACACGCGAAAGCTCCCAGTCGTATGTAAGTGCTTTGAGACCGTTTTTTACTCTTATATCGTTAACAAGGCGAATAACCTCTTTTTCATAATTTGTTACAGTCGAGTCTACAGACGGGATATTCAGCACCTGTCCCGGATATATGAGATTCGCGTTTGCAATATGTGTGTTAGCACCACGTATCTCAGAAAGTCCTACCTCGTATTTCTCCGCAATCTTCCACATAGTGTCTCCGCGCGCGACCGTATGAGTCGTGTTGGCAGACGCACCGAACGCAAGAAGCGCCGATAAAACGATCGAGCCTGCTATACCTCTTATAAACTTTTTCATTTTCTTTTCCTCCTCTGGGTTATTTGTCACAAGGACTCTTTAATTGTAACATAACCCAAAGCACGATTTCAAATGTAATTGTTGGCAAGAAAAAAGCCGTCGGTCATATAACCGACGGCTCTTTTGCTTATTTAATTATTTGGAAAACATTTCGTTGATTTCGGTAATAGTTTCTCTTGTAAGAAGGTCGCCGCCCTCGTGTCCTACAGTACCGCTTGAAATGTATGCGCTGTAGTGACCAGCCTTTTCAGCCTTTTCTGTAGGAAGGTATCCCTCTGTACCGCAGCAGAGCTGAACGATAAAGGTCTGCTTTGCATAGCTTCTTGCCTTGATTCTGTTACCGTAGTCAAGGAAGAGCTCGAAGGGGTTTGTCGCTATTGCTATATCGCCAAGACGTATTACGTGATACTCTATCGTATGTATTTCCTTGTTCTGCTGCTGGCGGTATCTTGCGACAGTACCTGCGTGAACGTGCATACGCGCATTGTCTTCAAAGTTGAATACTGCCTTGTCCTTGTTCTGTTCAACGTAGTATTCAAGCTCGCGGACTGCGTGATTGTACTCTGCCATCGTTGCTTTACGAAGCGGAAGGTCAAGGTCGATTACTCTGTGTTCAAATACAGCCTCATCCTTGATGTCTGTGATCTCTTCGTATACAGAAATAATTTCGTTTGCAATTCTCTTTCCGACTCTGTTGCAACCCGAAATGTCGTACATAGACGGGTCCGCCTTGCGCTCAAGGAGATTGGGGCGCTTTACGTTGGGGTCGTCAATGGGAGTTTCGGGATTTACCCAGCGAACAAGGTCTCTCGGACACTGGTCACCGCCTGCTCCGCAAAGTGCGAGAAGGAAAATTTCTTCGCCGAACTTTTCACGAAGTATTGCCTTTGTTCTGCCCCAGAAGTCAGCGGAAATAAAGCTTCTCTGCTCAAGAATCTGTGCAGGACAAGCAATATTTGCTACAACACCTGTAAGCTTCTTATCCTTATCAAAAGTATAGAGAAGCTCGATACCCGAGTCGTTACCGCCCTCAAGTGCAACAAAGTTTGCTGTATTCGTATCGCCCCACATCTGTGCGCTTCCGTCATCATAGCTGACACGACGGCACATACCTACTGCCGCTCTGCCGAACTCGTTAGCAACAAGCGCTTCCTTACGGTTTTTCCATGCGTTGTATGCAGCAAGTGCGATCTTATCTGTAATAAGCTCTGTTCCCTCTTCGGGAGTAAGAACGTTCTCGTCAGGTGTTACCTTTGCGGTATACTGCTTGTCTTTAGGAAGAAATTCGTTAAGGATACCGACCGTTCCTCTTCCGCCTTTTGTCGCCTGCTTGATCGAGGTGTGAGTATGAGTAGCGTTTATCATAATCTTTTTGGGATCAACCTCGCTTGTTAAACGAGCAAACTTTTCTCTTGCAAGCTCCATTACGCTTACGGCTACGCTTGTAACGTCGCAGGATACCATAATCATATGGTCGCCGTCTGCTTCAAGTGCCATAGCGGTTACTGTAATGTCAGACTCTACGTATTCTGAAATTCTTTCAAAAAACTGTCCTGCAAGGCTTACCTTCTTCTCAGGCACAAGGCTCTCTTCAGCCCAGCCGATAAGTAACTTTCCCATTTTTATCTCTCCTTAAAATCAAAAATCAAGAATTGTTTTGTTGTCAGAAACCGTAGCCCAGTCCTTTTCAAAGCCTGCTATAGCCATATCTGTCATCGGGTGAGATATAACGGTTTTAAGTATGTCGGCTGAAACGGTCACGCTGTGGCATCCGACTGACGCGCACTTGTGTACCTGTTCAGCTGTCTTGAAGCTTGCCGCAAGCACCTTGCAATCAAGATTATAGTGCTTGAACTGATTTACTATTTCAGCAACGACCTCTATACCGTCGCCTATTATATTGTCAAGTCTGTTTACATAAGGAGCAACGAAGTCTGCACCTGCCATTGCCGATATAAGCGCCTGAGCAGGAGTGAATATCGCTGTCATCGTAACGCCGATACCGAGCTTTTTAAGCTCCATTGTCGCCTTTAAGCCCTCTTCGCTTATCGGAATCTTTACAAAAAAGTTTCCGCGAAGCTCTTTTCGGAGAAGCTCTGCTTCTTCGATAATCTTTTCCGCTGTCTTCTGCGTTGTCTGAACGTGAAGCATCTTATCGTCGCCGATTATCTCTCGTATCTCTTTAACGAGATCCCAGAAATCTGTGTGCTCCTTTGCGATTATAGAGGGGTTTGTCGTAACACCTGCAAGAGGATAGTATTCGTTACAATGCTTTATGGCATCTATATCAGCCGTGTCCAAAATATAAATCATATCTGCGGCCCCTTATCTGATTATCTGAATGCCAAGAATATCGCAGAGGTTTTCAATAACCTCTGTATTATCTCCATGAGAAATTATGTAGTGCTGGCACATAACGTTCTGTGCAAAGTTTTCAACATCGTCAAGGAGAATTTCAAGACCGGGAAGCTGAGGAGCGGGCTGTGTCCATCCTGCTTCTTCCCACTTTCTGGGTGTGATTCCCTCGCCTGTTACCATATGCATATAGTACATACCGTCGTCATAAGTAAGACGGCACATTGTAACCTTGCCGGGCTTAACCTTGCTTACGTTGAGGATACCCTCGGAAAGCTCACCGAATGCAGCGGGCATAACCGTTGTGCCGCCGTCCGATACTTCAGCAGGGATATAGTCGGGAACACCTGCAAGCACTCTGTCTTCAAAGAACTCGTAGAATTCAAGGTAGAATGCGCACTGACCTGTGAGGTATTTTACCATAAGCTGTGTGATGTTACCGAGAGAGTCGTTTTCGGGGATAGTGCAAAGTCCTGCTTCGTCTGCAAGAAGCATAAAGATAGGTGCCGGAGGGAAGCCTAAAAGCTTCTTCATACCGTCAACGTCCTTAAGAGAGATTGCATCATAGCCTCTCTCGTCACAAATGGACTTAACTGCGAGATAGTATCCTGCAGCTTTCTTCATGCTTTCGGGATTAGCGGGCTTTACAAAGTTCCACTTGGACATACACTTGTCGATAACAGCCTGTATTTCAGCATCTGTAAGCTTCTGATAACGCTGTTCGATTTCAAGCATTTCAAAGGTTTCGATTTCAGGACCGATCTCTCTCTTGAGTGAAGGTCCGTCAACCTGTGTGCCGTAAAGGTTCATATCACGGTAGCCTGCCATACCGCTGCGTGCGTGGCGAAGCTTTGCAGCAGCTGCTGCTGCGTTTGCATAGTTATAAACTGTCTTTGTCTTGGAAGGAAGACCAACGATGTCGTACACATACTTGAATGTATAGCCGAGATCATAGAAAGTCTTTCTGATAGCAGTTGTACCTGCCTGGTCAGCAGTTGTAACAAGGCGATCGCCTTCTACCCAGCCGCAAAGCCCCCAGAGTACCATAGGCTTGTTGCGGAAATGCTCTGTTACCTTAACAACTGCGTGTGTGGGAATCCAGCCCGCAATGCAAACGATAAGCACGTCAAAAGACTTGTTCTCAAGAGCCGCGATAGCCTTCTTTATATCCTTTTCTTCATAGTCGTCAGTTACGGGGTATACGCTTATAAGGTCAAGTCCTTCTTTCTTTAAGGACTCTTCTGCATCCTTACACTTTTTGATGATTATATCAGCCGGTGTGTTTACTTCACCGAAGCCGACAAAAGCCGCTTTAATCATATTTTTAACCCTTTCTTACGTTAAGTATATTGTCGTATTTTTTGAAGTTTTCATAAACGCTTGTATAATCGTTTGTGCTCGGCGTGTACTGTTTATCCGTCTGTATAAGCGCGCACGCTTTTTCAACAGATTCAAATACACCGGCACCAACACCTGCGAGGATTGCCGCGCCAAGGCACGCCGTTTCCTTGTTCTTCAAGGTTAAGAGACGCTTGCCAGTCATATCGGCCTTCATTGAGCACCACAGGGGGCTCTTTGCGCCGCCGCCCATTACGCGTATCTCGTCAACGTCAACGCCGAGATAGTCAAGGTTGCTCTTGAGCATGCATGTAACCGACTCCATAATGCTTCTTACGAAATGCGCCGCCGTGTGCTCTGCGGTAAGCCCTGTAAAGCTTCCTCTTGCATCGGGATTATATTTAGGCATAGTTGAGCCGCAAAGGTAAGGAAGGAATGTCACGCCGTCAGAACCGATCGCAATTTTTTCTGCCATAACGTCAAGGTCCTTGAATGACACGTCTGGGAGGAACGCTTCTCTGAACCATTTAAGTGCCATTCCTGCCGTCGGGCTCCACGATAGAAGCGCGTAGCTTCCGTCGAAGCTGTAGTGACAGGGCACAAAGCTGTCCTTGTCAAAAGCAGGGACACTGTCGGTCGGAACGTATATCGCCATAGTCGTACCCGTCATTTCGCTGACGACACCCTTTTTGATAACTCCGGCACCAATCGCTCCTGCGACCTGGTCCATAGCGGACGTTGAAACCTTTATACCCTGATATTCGCCGACAAGCACACCGCTGTCAAGAAGCTCGGGGAGTTTGTCTTCGTCCACTCCGATAAAGTCGAGCATTTCGCCCCACCATGCGCTCTTGTTTATATCAAAGTATATGGTAGATGACTGAAGCGTTTTTTCAGTCACAAACTTTCCCGTCAGCTTATAAAGGAGATAATCTTCAAGCAAGAATATCTTTTTTGTCTTTGCCCACACTTCAGGCTCGTTACGCTTTACCCATAGAAGTTTACAGGCCGGCCAGGTTGCTGTAACCTCCGGCTGGCCCGTAATCTCATATACTTTCTTACGGCCAAAATGTTTTTCAATTATTTCCGCTTCCTCTGTGGCGCGGTTATCAAGCCAGACTATCGCATCGCGTACGGGGTTGCCGTTCTCGTCCGTTAAGATGAGCGTTTCGCACTGCGTGTCGATTGCAAGGCAATCAACTTCCGACTTTTCTTTAATTGTATTAAGTGCATTTTGAAGTAAATCCCAGTATTTTTCGCCCGGGAGCTCTACTATGTTGCCGCTTGCGTTTACCGAGTAATCTTCTGAAGAATTGGCAATCTCATTCAGTTTTTCATCAAACAGTACGGCCTTGACCGACGTTGTTCCAAAATCAATTCCCAAGCATTTCATAAGTTTACCCGTTCTTATCTTTCCTGCTGAAGTGTGTAGTGAACGTCAAATGCTTTTTCTTCGTCTGTGTACTTGCGAAGTGTGTTGATAACTTCGCCGTTGTTCCACTTTCTGTCTCCTACGTCCTCTGTTGTACCCATAACGGTTACGTTAACCTGTCTGCGGCGAGCACGTACGTGGTCCCAGTCAATGAAGTAGATGTGAGCGAATTCGCCGCCGTCAAGAACGCCGTC
>JAZNQU010000105.1:0-4568 GCA_045590315.1 Eubacteriales bacterium | reverse complement strand
GCTTCATTTACAGGTGCAAGTTTTGCGCCTTCTTGTCGTGCTTTTGAAAATAATGCAGACAATATGCTCATGTCCGACACTGCTCTTGCAGTGTCGGTTTTGTTTTCTCTAATTGCTATACTTGCGCTTATTATGCTTAATGCCATTACAAGCATTAAGATTATAAGCATACTAATGCTTGTAATTATTGCAATGAAATCAATGAAAAAATGAGCAAAACTGTGGTGTTAAATTATCACGCAAACCAAAAATGAAAGCGGTTTTGCTCATTGCAAGACCGCTTTATTGTGTTATGGAGGATTTTATGAAAAAGATCAGCATTTCTGACATTACGCTCAGAAGAATTGCAGAAAACGCAAAAGCAATCATCAGCTTCAACGAAAAAACGCTAATCGTTAAGGAGCTTGACCGACTTTGCGTTGATGTTATAGAAACTGCGCCCATTTTAAACGGGAAAAAGGATATTTTGTTTTTACATACAATATCTTCTCTCGTAAAAAACAGTGTAGTAGCTTGTCCTGCAGGTCTTTCGGTAGAATCTGTTGAGGAAACATATAACGCTATTAAAGGTGCGATAAAGCCGAGAATAATAATCTCCGTTCCCGTATCTACCGTGCAGATGGAATACGTATGCAAAATGAAGCCTGCAAAGCTCATTGACACATTGAAGACGCTCACCGAAAAGGCGTGCTCACTTTGCGCTGACGTGGAAGTTGAACTTCTCGACTGCACAAGAGCAGAATGGGATTTTCTGAAAAGTGCTGTTGATACAGCAATCGCCTGCGGAGCAAAAACAATATCGCTGAGTGATGATTCGGGCGATATGCTTCCAAATGAGCTTGCAGAGTTTTTAAGTAAACTTTCAGAAGAAGTTAAATCGCTTGAAAATGTATGCCTCGGTGTAGTGTGCAATGATAAGATCGGTATGGCAGTTGCAGGCGCAACGGTCGCTATGTGCTCAGGGGTTGATGAAATCAAGACGGTTATCGCGGGTGAAGGTGTCCCCACACTTTCAGCTGTAACAAAGGTTATCAGAGAACGCGGTGACACACTCGGACTCAAAACCGATATAAATGTAACAAAGCTTGAACATGCAATAGGTAAGATGAAATTCGTCACCGACTCAAAAGACGCTTCGGCAACGCCGTTTGATACAGGTACAGGCGTCGAGACCGGTGAAGCTATAGTACTTGACTCTAGCGCTTCCATAAGCGACGTGTCCGAAGCGGTTGCAAAAATGGGATATGAGCTTGTCGATGACGACATCAAAAACGTATATGATGAATTTGTAAAGACGGCAGCAAAAAAGAGCGTTGGCAGAAAAGAACTCGACTCGATTGTTGCAAGTGTAGCTATGCAGGTTCCTGCGACGTATAAGCTTAAAAGCTACGTAATTAACAGCGGCGACGTTATAACGCCAACTGCTAACATAGAAATCACCAAGGGCAGCGAAACCCTTCGCGGATTCTGTATCGGCGACGGCCCTATTGAAGCAGCCTTCCTTGCTATTGAAAAGATTACAGGTCATCATTATGAACTTGATGACTTCCAGATTCAGTCGGTAACACAGGGGTACGAGGCAATGGGCTCAAGCCTTGTGAAACTTCGCCACAACGGAAAGGTGTTCTCTGGTAGCGGAACTTCTACTGACATTGTGGGCGCAAGTATAGCCGCATATATCAGTGCACTCAACAAGATAAGCTTTGAGGAGGGTCTTTCGTGAAATTAGCATTTTCCACGGATAATTGGAAAGGATATTCCGTCCGTGATTTTATAAAAATGGCAAGTGAATACAAGTTCTCCGGAATTGAGCTTCACAGCATCAGCGAGATAGCAAACGAAGATGTTCGCGACTTGTATTTTACAATGCGCGAAAACAACGTTTCTATACCTTGCGTCGACCTTACAACTGACGTGTTTGCAAGTCCTGTTGAAGCAAAGAGTGAATTTAACGACGTTGTTAAAACCGCACTTGAGCTTCATATACCGTATATCAGGATAAAGTCAAGCGGAGACGCAACGGCATTTATTTCAGAAGTGATCGACATAGCAGAGAATAACAATCTCGTGCTTTTGATCGAAACCGTCGGTGAATACGCTGACACATCCAAGCTTCGCAAGCTTCTCGAAAGCTTCGCAAGCGACACAGTCGGAGCACTTTGGGATTTATATTACCCTTACAGAGTTTGCGGCGAATCTCCCGAAAATACTATTACAAATCTCGGTGCTTTTGTAAAGCACATACATATTAAAGACTCGGACGATAACGGAGAGTATAGCCTTATCGGCGAGGGAACACTTCCGACAAGCGAAATAATCAATGCGCTTAAGAGCGTAAACTATGACGGATTCATTTCTCTTGAATGGAATCCTGAATGGGCGGACGAGATAGACACCCCCGACATTATTTTCCCGCATTTTACAAACTATATGTCGCGATACAGAATGCTTTCGCGAGCTAAGCAAAGTTTGTACGAAAACAAGACGGGAACAGGTAAGTTTATCTGGAAAAAGGAAGCGCTTATTGAAAAAACGTTTTCTCAGGTGCTTGACGCAATGGTAAAAGAGTTTCCGAACCAATATGCATTCAAGTATACAACGCTCGATTATACGAGAACGTATTCCGAATTCAGAGATGACGTTGACGAGTTTGCAAAAAGCCTTATCGCTCTCGGCGTAAAGGCAGGCACACACGTTGCGCTTTGGGCAACAAATATACCTCAGTGGTATATTGCATTCTGGGCAACCACAAAAATCGGCGCCGTGCTTGTTACGGTGAACACAGCGTATAAGATACACGAAGCGGAATATCTGCTTAAGCAATCTGATACACATACGCTCATTATGATCGACTCTTACAGAGACTCAAACTACGCAGAGATTATGAAAGAGCTTTGTCCTGAGCTTGCAACTAAACCTAAATACGGACCTCTTCATTCAAAGAGACTTCCGTTTTTAAGAAATATCATTACCGTCGGCTTTTCCATGAAGGGTGCGCTTACATGGGAAAAAGCTCTTGAAATGGGTGCCGGTGTAAGTTTAGACGAAGTAAAAATAATGGCCAATGCCGTTGACGTTCACAGCGTATGTAATATGCAGTACACTTCAGGTACAACAGGCTTCCCGAAGGGCGTAATGCTCACGCATTACAACGTCGTAAACAACGGTAAATGTATTGGCGACAGAATGGATTTATCTACCGCCGACAGAATGATGATACAGGTGCCTATGTTCCATTGCTTTGGAATGGTGCTTGCTATGACCGCAACGATGACTCACGGCGGAACAGTGTTACCTCTTCCTTATTTTTCACCGAAGAGCGCGCTTGCCTGCGTAGACCGCGAGCATATAACGGCGTTCCACGGCGTTCCCACGATGTTCATCGCAATGCTTGAGCATGACGACTTTGAAAAGACCGACTTCTCGTATATGCGCACAGGTATTATGGCAGGCTCACCTTGTCCCGAGCCTATTATGAACCAGGTCATAAATAAAATGAATATGAAAGAAATTACGATAGTTTACGGTCAGACCGAAGCATCACCCGGTTGTACAATGAGCCTTGCTGACGACCCGATTGACGTTCGTGTTTCAACAGTCGGACATCCGCTGCCTGAAATCGAGTGCAAAGTAATTGACCCCGAAACAGGCGAAGACCTGCCCGATAATATGAACGGAGAGTTCGTCGCTCGCGGATATAACATTATGAAAGGTTACTACAAAATGCCTGCCGCTACAGCGAGTGCAATTGATGCTGACGGATGGCTCCACACCGGCGACCTTGCACTCAGAACACCTGATGGAAACTACCGTATTACAGGACGACTCAAGGATATGATAATCCGCGGTGGTGAGAACATTTATCCCAAGGAAATCGAAGAATTCATATATACCCACGAAGCCGTAAAGGACGTACAGGTAATCGGTATTCCCGACGAACAGTACGGCGAAGAAATCGTTGCGTGCATCATACTCAAAGAGGGCTATAGCCTTACCGAGCAGGATATGAAAGAGTACGTACTTTCTCATATGGCTAAACATAAATGTCCGAAATATATAAGCTATGTAAGTGAATTTCCCATGAACGCAGCAGGAAAGATACTTAAATATAAAATGCGCGAGCAGGCGGCAGAGAAGTTCGGTCTTAAAAAGATCGACGGTATAGTTGCTGACTGACGAAAGGATATAGAGATGAATAATTACAATATCGAAACCAACTGTATAAGAGGCGGATATACACCAAAGAACGGTGAACCACGACAGGTGCCGATAATACAGAGCACAACTTTCAAATACGATACAAGCGAGGATATGGCAAAGCTTTTTGACCTTGAAGCTAGCGGATACTTCTATACTCGTCTCCAGAATCCTACAAATGACTACGCTGCAGCAAAGATATGCAAGCTTGAAGGCGGAACAGCTGCTATGCTTACTTCTTCCGGCCAGGCAGCTTCATTTTTCAGTATATTTAATATCGCTTCAGCCGGGGACCATGTAGTGTGTTCTTCGTGCGTGTATGGCGGTACGTACAATTTATTTGCTGTAACAATGAAGAGAATGGGTATTGA
>JAZNQU010000104.1:0-12482 GCA_045590315.1 Eubacteriales bacterium | reverse complement strand
CTCATTGGAAAGCGGTTCATAGTAGCCTTTATCAAGAAAAGCTGTTCTGTCGGTCACGGCATCCTTGGGATCACCCGATCCTCCGCTTCTATAAGAAAGGTCAGCATATCTTGCCGAAGAAATATCAAAGCAATGGCGCTTTTTTGTTTCCTGAGAGGTACACAAAAAGCTTTTTCCTTCTTTGACCAATTTAGAGCCGCAAATCGGGCAAATCAAAAAGTCTGTTTCAATCATATTGCGAATTACTTTTCTACCTTGATCAGCTTCGCATGTATTGCGTATCTGCCGTCATCGTTACCGAGAATACAAGTTGAAAGTGTGATGATCAGATCATCGGGGGTAAAGCTGATATTTTCTCTGTGATAATAGGATTTTTCTTCTCTGTCATAGCAGAACTTAACGAATTCCTCATCGGAACTAAAACCGGTTCGGAAGTAATTATCATATTTGCTTGTTGCATAGGCAGAAAAAACCTCGAAAGTATAATGACCGTCAAACGTAGTGATTTCGATTTTGTTTTCGGGATTCATAAAGTAATCTTTTTCAAGGAACTTTGTTGCATCGCAAAACATTGAACCGTTCATCATATTATGACCGTAAATAATTACGTTCTGGTTGTTTTCAATACTCTTGCTGTTCCTGAAATCAACAAATATCGCTCCAACAGCAGAGGGGTGGCCATCAAATGCATGCGATAGATAGAAATCATTGTTTGCACAATGCACCATCGGATAGTTTATCTTCGAATTTGGAATAAAAATATAACCGAAAGTATCGCCATTTTTACTGCTCAGTTTCTGAATTTCAGCAAGAAGAGCCTGGAATTTTGCGCTTGTAACTCTGTCGAATGTGGGGGGAGCAGGCTGGTAAATCTGGGTTCCGTTGAGAAGGACATCCGCATAATTCGCCATAGGGGTGTCAGAAGCAGACAATACGATCTGCGAAACGTTTCCATCGGTATTACCGTTGAGTATTGAATTGTACTCTTTACCGATATCACCGTAAAGATCTTCGGCTTTTTGATAGTCATTTACTATTCCGGAAAGCTCGGATACACAGTAGATAAATATTGCAACACAAAGCAATACGATAGCAAGTCTCGAAAGCATAAATACAGAGACGCCTCCGGATTGTATCTTCTTTCTGTGAGGAGGTACAACATCGTCGACGGAGAGTGTTTCAAGTGAGTTCAAAAAATCGTTGTTAGGGGTGGTTTGTGCGGCGGAAACGAAATCATTATTCTTTGACATTCGCGTGCCTCCTTTCTTATGATTAAACAATATTTACATACATTATATTACATAATAGCGCAAAATACAATAGCAAATGTGCTTTTTTTAAGAAAATTATACACTTAGTACACAAATCCCCTGCCAAAAAAGGCGACAAGATCCGTTTGGCAGGGGTAAAATACTGTTATTTAATTGTATATTGGCAATTCAAACCAGAAGCAAGAACCTTTGCCCTCGGTGGATTCAACTCCGTAAGACGCACCGTGGAGCTGGAGCAGCTTGCTGACGATCGAAAGACCGAGCCCGCTTCCCGTCACAGCTCTTTTGTGCGATTTATCAACTTTATAATATCTGTCCCAAATGTCTGTCAGCTTATCACGCGGGATGCCTTCACCGCTGTCATAAATCGAAATGCGTACATTTCCGGAGGAAGTGACGGTTTGAGTGATAGAAACCTTTTTATCTTCTCCGGTGTAATTGATCGCATTATTGAGCAGATTATAGAGTACCTGAAGAATCATCCTTTCATCGGCAGAAACGTTCACTTCCCTGTCGTATTCAAATTCAATGCTATAACCTTTCATTTTAACAAATTCGTTATATCGTTCCATAGTCTTTTTGACCGAATCCGTAAGATCGAATACATTTAGTGTTGGGTTCTTCACTCCTGATGAATACTTCGAGTAGTCAAGCATATCGTTGACGAGAGTTGTGAGACGTTTGGTTTCGTCTATGATCAATTGCGAATTTTCAGGCGTGTTTTCCCCCGGAATATCGCGCATCATTTCTGAATAACCGGAAATGAGAGTCAACGGAGTTCTGAGATCGTGAGATATATTGGCGATCAACTCTCTTTGGAGGTTATCGGTTTTCGAGATCTGTTCCACTGCATAGTTGAGAGTTTTTGCCAAACGTTTGGTTTCTCTGTTGCCTTCGCCTTTGAATTCGACAGAATAATCTCCGTTTGCCATCTGCTCCGCGGCAAAAGTCATTCTTTCAAGCGGTTTGGCTATTCTTATAGAAAACAGAAGGGCAAAAAAGATTGCAACAAGTATTACTCCTGCGGCAATGTACCCAAACTGCATATTTCTTGTTTGCTGAATAGCATTAACCGGGGTAAAGCGCAGGTTGATGAACGCGGCATATTCGTTTCCGTTGGCATCTTGCAACGCTTTAACAGAAACCGCTATTTCAGAAAAACTATCTTCACGAAATCTGTGTTCCTCATTCTCGCGCGGTTGTGGGCGTTCGTCATGATGAGGATCATTTTTGTCTTTATCAAGTCCGGGATTTAAATTGAATCTATGAGTCGATACGTTTCCTGTTTCAAGAGCTTCGATATAATAATTATTCAAAACCTCTTTATCGGCATAATGAATTACACAAGTAGGCGATACTTCTTTATCTATTATGCATTCATCAATTACGCCATCGGTAACGGTATACAGAGCAAGGCACACGTCATACTGTGATGCAAGGTCGGAGCATATTTCATCAATATCTTCGTTATTTATTGAATATTCGATCGTATCAAGAACCGATCTAAGCTCGGAATACTTTGAAAACTCGTAGAATTTATCAAGCAACAGAACCTGGAAGACCCACACAATGATCAATATCATAAATGCAAATACGGTGAATCCGAGAAGCAATTGTCCTCGGATACCGCAGCCTTTGATTCTCATTTTTTGTGATTTCTTCGTCTTTTTACAAGTTGTCATCGCAGGCAACCTCAATTATACCTTATTCTTGGTTTCAAATCTGTATCCGACACCGCGAAGTGTAACTATACAATCAGCATATCTTCCAAGAGATTTTCTGAGAAGCTTTATGTGCGTATCAAGCGTTCTTGCATCTCCGTAAAAATCATATCCCCACACTTCGGAAATCAATTTTTCGCGTGAAAGCGCTATGTTCTTGTTAAGTAACATATAGAAAAACAGCTCATATTCTTTAGGAGACATATCAACTCGCTGACCGTCGATATACACGATCCTTGCAGATATATCCGCCTTAAGCTTTCCGTCATCGAGCTCAATGATCTCGTGCTTCGGCTCGCTTGAATTCCCCGATGCAGAGCAAGCGCGCTTCATAACGGCTTCAATGCGAAGCATTAATTCTCTTGGAGAGAACGGCTTGACTACGTAATCGTCTATTCCGAGATTGAAACCGTTGATCTTATCATACTCTTCACCGCGTGCAGAAAGCATAATGATCGGCACAGAGCTCGTTTTTCTTATTTCTCTGACAGCCGAAAAGCCGTCGAGCTCGGGCATCATTATATCCATAATGATAATATCGTAGGTCTGTTTGCGGCATTTTTCAACTGCCTCCATACCGTTTTGCGCCTCGTCTACCGTGTGGCCTTCAAAAACAGCGTATTTTGATACGAGCTTTCGTATATTTTCTTCATCGTCAACTACAAGTAGCTTGTACACCGTTTTTCTCCTTTTACCTCTCTGAATTTGCAAAGAAACAGGGGTTTCCCCCTGTTTCTCACTTAATAACCGAACCAGCTTGAGAAGGGGGAAGTAAATATTCCGCCTGTGCTGTTTTTCTGTGTTTTATCTTCTTCATCCTCGCTCTGTCCGGGGACATACTCATGGCATTCCATTTCAACGTCAACGTACTTGCCGTCTCTTACAACCGTGAGCGTAATCTTGTCTCCGACTTCGTGGTCCTTGAGAATAGCCTTGATATCGTTTCCGTAGGTTACCTCGTTACCGTCAACTGCTGTAACACGGTCGCCTATCTTAAGTTCATCGTTATATTCGCTTTCAAGGATATAAACGCCGAGCGTGTTTACTCTGTACATCATTGCGGTATATGAATCGCTTATATCCATATAGGTGATACCGAGCGATACTCTTCCGCGGACATAACCGTAATTTATGAGCTGTTCAACCACCTGAGACGCCATATTGCTGGGGATTGCAAAGCCGAGTCCCTCGATACCCGAGCCCGATGACTTTGCATTAACGATACCGATAAGCTCACCTGCAAGATTGAACAGGCCGCCGCCCGAGTTGCCGGGGTTTACAGCTGCGTTGGTCTGCAAAAGAGTCATTTCGGTTCCATCGATAGTCACCTGACGCGCAAGTGCGCTTATGATACCGTTTGTCACAGTTCCGCCAAGGCTTCCGAGCGGGTTACCGATGGCGATGACTTCTTCACCCACAACAAGCTTTGTGCTGTCGCCTACAACGGCAGGCTTGAGATCTGTAGCCTCTACCTTGAGTACAGCGAGGTCGCTCTCTGAATCATATCCGATAACCTCTGCCGGATATTTCGTTCCGTCTGTTGTTGTAACTGTTACAGTAGACGCACCTTCGATTACGTGATTGTTAGTAATGATATAACCGTCAGCGGTAATGATAACGCCGCTTCCCGCGCCCTCTGTGATATACTGGCTGAAAATACTGCTTGTTGAAACGGTTTCCGTACGTATTTCAACCACAGAGCCTGCAACCTTTGCGGCAACTGTTGCGTATGTGCCGGGTTCTCCAAAAGTAGAATCTGTATTGCTTATCGTGCCGTTGCCTTCTGCCGGGCTGATCGTCTTGTAGATAACAGAAGGGCCTCTGTTTGCACCTGTAAGGTTTGCGGCAAGGTATGTGCCGCCAAATGCCGAAAGGCCGGAAAGGAGTACGCAAAGGACCACTGCAACTGCAATCGGTGCCATTGTACGCTTCTTTTTCTTGTTTTCCGGCACCACCTCTTCTGAGAGCTCGGCATTATTTGCATTTCTGTTTATATAAACCTCTGTACGGGGAGCTATCCTTTCACATGAGAAGGGTGCATACTCCCTGTCATTTATTTCGTCTGCGCTATAGTGATAAGAAGAGTCTTCCGGCTCTGTATCATCGACTTCGGGCACTGTTTCTTCCGCTGCTTCTTCGCCGGACGCCTGTTCATTTAAAATTTCAGCATCTGCTTCTGTGCTTATATCTTCGAAAACTTTTTCAACCGATTCTTTATTTTCCAAAGCTTCATCATCACGGTCGAAGTAATTATTTTCACTCATTTTAAAAACCTCCTGTGGGATTTTATGGTTTTATTATACACACTAATTATGACGGTTTCATGACGGTAGATAAAAATACATATGAAAAGATGTAGTTTTTATTATAAAAGCTCAATGTACAAGCTCTGCAAACTTTGCCGCGCAAAGAGAGGCTATGTCACCGGGTGCCGCTTCTATCTGCAGGCCTATCCTGCCTGCGCTTACAAGCATCGTTTCAAGGCTCTGTGCGCTGATATCAAAAAATGTTTTAAACTGTTTTTTCATACCGACAGGCGAACATCCTCCGCGGACATATCCCGTGATAGCGTTTATTTCGGCTACATGAATCATCTCAACTGATTTGACTCCGGCTGCGAGTGCGGCCTTTTTTAAATCAAGCTCTGAGGCCACGGGAATATCAAATACGTAAAAATTTTTATCATTGCCGCGCGTTACGAGCGTTTTGTAAACTTTATCAGGATCTATTCCAAGGCTTTCGGCAACGTGCACGCCGTCCACGGCCTCGCCGTTATGCTCGTATCTGTGTACGGTATATTTGATTTTTGCGCTGTCAAAACGCCTTATTGCATTGGTTTTGTTTTCTTTTTCTGCCATACTATCCTCGTATAAATAATCTTCATCCTTATTATACTTCATACGAGAATAAATTTCAATATATTAACTGAAATTATAAACGGCGGACTAGCGTCCGCCGTTTGAAACAATACTTATTTGCGCTTTTTCGGCACGAGCATTATAATAATGACGATAACTATCGCTATTATAATAAGAGAAATTACGATTCCGACAACAGAGCCTGACTCCTCATCGCTCATATTCTCATTTGCCATTGAGTTGCCGTTTCCGCCGTTAACCATATCGTTAACACCGTTTTCTGCGTCATTAAGAAGCCCGTTTGAATCATTACCTGAAGAATTGTTTCCGCTTTGGCTATTCGCATTACTACCTGAGTTGCCTGATGAGCCGTTTGTGTTGCCGCCCATCATATCTCCTGCCATATCACCGGCTTCACCGATGAGTCCGTTATCGCCGTCATTGTGGTCGGACACAACGCCGTCGCTGGCATTGCCGTTAGGGATACCGTCATCTGATACAACTCCGTCCGAAACGTTGGCAGATATGCTATTTACAAGTGACATTGTTATAACAGACAGTGCCAAAAGAAAGGTTAATATTGCTCTCTTGGCAATAAATTTTGATTTTTTCATTGTTTTTTTCTTTCCTTTCGGTTATAATTGTATTGTCACATAAATATTTTTTGAAAAAAACTTCTGCTTATTCGCGGAATACATCGGTAATAGCGGATAAAATTTCAATAAAAGGGGGCATACTTGTGGAGCTTGAAGATAAAAAATTCAGAAAAAACGATAACGGCTTTGTATGCGCTCATTGCGGCTTCAACGTAAAGCCTCTTGAGACAAGCTCGCGCGACCACTGTCCGCGCTGCCTCTACTCGCTTCACGTTGACGTCAATCCCGGCGACAGAGCGAATACCTGTAAAGGTGCGCTTCGTCCGGTTTTTGCAACACCCGACCCAAAGAAAGGTTATGTTATTACGTATATATGTGAAAAATGCGGCGAAACTCACCGCAACCGCGCCGCATACCCTGCAAAGATACAGCCGGATGATATCGGGCTTATAATCAAACTCACCGCAGGTCAATACGAAGGATAAGGGAGGCAGGTTTTGAAATACATACTTACTGCAAATGAAATGCGCACGATAGACTCGTATACGAGCGAAAGCATAGGTGTGTCAAGTGAAGTTCTTATGGAAAGAGCGGCACTTGTCTGCGCCGAGGAAATACACTCATCAGGCTTTGACACCTCGCGCATACTTATCGTCTGCGGAAGTGGCAACAACGGTGCCGACGGTCTTGCTCTTGCGCGTATCATCAACCGTTTCTACAAGCCTGACGTTTTTCTCGCAGGTAACTACAAAAATCTGCAAGGACTTCCAAAACGCCAGTATGACAGCGCCGCACGAAGCCGCGTCCGTTTTGTTGAAAGTCCGAAATTCGACGAATATACGCTCATTATAGACGCTCTTTTCGGCACGGGACTTACACGCGCGCTTGACGGTGCCATGCTTGATATTGTAAAAAGAATAAATGCATCGGGTGCAAAAGTGATCGCAGTTGATATACCAAGCGGCGTTGACGCTACAAGCGGACAGGTGCTCGGCGAAGCAGTAAACGCTGATATGACTGTCTCGTTTGCATATACAAAGCTCGGTCAGGTGCTTTATCCGGGCGCAGAAAAATGCGGTCTGCTTAAGGTGCGTGATATCGGCATATATCTTGATCTTTGCGACAGTATCAGGCATCCGGCATTTACTTACACAAAAAAAGACCTCGCGCTCATCCCAAAAAGGCGCAGATACTCAAATAAAGGAAGCTATGGCAGAGTACTTGTAGTCGCAGGCAGCGAAAACATGAGTGGTGCGGCACTTCTCTCATCAAAGGCGGCGTACAAAAGCGGCTGCGGCATTGTGGAAGTATTCACGCACAAGGAAATTGCCGACACGGTGCGCACAAATCTGCCCGAAGCTATCGTTACAGCTTATAATAACACAAACATAGACTTTTCCGCGCTGTACAGGGGGATAAACTCGGCAAGTGCGCTTGTTATCGGTCCCGGTCTTTCTAAATCCGACAGTGCGAAGAAGATTTTAAGGTACACTCTTGAATCGGCGTCTACTCCTGCCGTAATTGATGCAGATGCACTCAATATTATATCCGAAAACTCAGAGCTTCTTTATTACCTGAAAGGAAAAATCGTTACACCGCATCTCGGCGAAGCAGCAAGGCTTATGGGCAAAAGTGTAAATGAGATAAAAAAAGACCTTATCACCCATGCAAAAGAGTTTTCCGATAAGTACAACTGTATTTGCGTACTCAAAGATGCGCGTACGGTTGTTGCTGTACCACATCAGCCGGTATTTATAAATACCGCAGGAAATTCGGGGCTTGCCAAGGGCGGCTCAGGCGATACGCTTGCCGGAATAATCGCGTCTTTGCTATCACAGGGAGTAGAGACTGCCGATGCGGCGCGTCTCGGTGTATACCTCCACGCATACGCCGCCGACCTTGCAGCAGGCGAGCACGGCGAGTATGCAATGCTTGCAAGCGACGTATCGGAAGCTGTAGGCAGAGTTATGAGTGAGTTTAATAAGTAAAAAATAAGGCATCCGTGAGGATGCCTTGTTTTTTTACTTATTTCGCCTTTTCGCCAAGCTCAAAAGCTTTCATATTAAGCGCTAAGAACTTTTCGGGAACGCTCATCTCAATAGCCTTTACGAGGGTTGCACGGTCAAATCCGAGAGCGTGCAACATAAGTCCGATAAGCGCTACGTTAACAGCCTTTTCACTTCCCGCTTCTCTTGCAATCGAAAGCGCGTCGGCAGCAATTACGTTCACGCCCTTCTCGCGCATTTTTTCAACAAGATTTTGGGGATATTCAGCCGCGCCCGTTACAACGGGCATCGGATTTATCTCTTGCGTATTCGTTATCAGAACTCCGTCCGGCTTTAAATAAGGAAGCCATCTTGCCGCCTCTAAAAGCTCAAAGGACATAATTATGTCAGCTTCGCCCTTGCATATAACGGGAGAAGCAACGCTTTCGCCGAATTTTACGTATGTAACTACCGAGCCTCCGCGCTGGCTCATTCCGTGTACCTCGGAAACCTTTACGTCATAGCCTTCAAGCATTACGGCGTTACCGAGTATACGGCTTGCAAGAAGCGAACCCTGTCCGCCAACGCCGACTATCATAATATTTTTTGAATTCATATCTTCATACCGTCCTTTCTGCTTACGCCTCAATAGCATTCTTAGGGCACATCTGCGAGCAAAGTCCACATCCAACGCAAAGTGTTGCGTCGATCTTTGCCTTGCCGCCCACTACCGATATGCAAGGACAGCCTATCTTCATGCACGCACGGCATCCGATACATTTGTCTTCGTTTACCTTGAATGCAGGCGCATGCTTTACGTACTTGAGAAGCGCGCAGGGCTTACGGCAGATAATAACCGACGGTGCATCAGCCGAAAGCTCTTCCTTGAGCACTCTTTCAACTTCTTTAAGGTCGCCCGGATCAACTATACGGATATGCTCGTCTGCAACACCTGCGGCACGAGCGATATTTTCAAGCATAATTCCGTGTACAGGCTCGCCCTTAAGCGTATATCCCGTGCAGGGATTCTGCTGGTGACCTGTCATACCTGTTATGCTGTTGTCAACTATAACTACCGTGGAAATTCCCTTATTGTATGTAATATTGGCAAGACCTGTCATACCCGAATGCATAAAGGTCGAGTCGCCGATAACCGCAACGCTCTTGTTTTCTTCGCCGCGTATCTTATTAAATCCGTGGAGTGCGGAAATTGAAGCGCCCATACAAAGTGTGGTATCCATTGCCGAAAGCGGTGCGTTTGCTCCAAGAGTATAGCATCCGATATCGCCGCTTACATAAAGCTTTAACTTATTGAATATATAGAATATTCCTCTGTGAGGACATCCCGGGCAAAGTACGGGGGGACGAACGGGAATATTTTCTTCAAGCGCTTTAAACTCTTTCTTTTCGCCGAGAATTTTTTCAGCAATAAGCTCTTGTGAAAATTCTCCGAGAAGAGGAAGGATATTCTTGCCGTCAACCTTGAGTCCGAGTGCTTTGCAGTGTTCTTCGATAAACGGATCAAGCTCTTCGATTACGATAACACGCTCGTGCTTTTGCACAAAGCTCTTGATAAGCTCGTCAGCAAAAGGATAAACGAGTCCGAGCTTCAAGTATGAAGCGGTACTGCCAAACACCTCAAGCGCGTAATTGTACGAGGGGCCTGACGTGATTATACCAAGCTTACTGTTATTATCTATAACCTTGTTGAAAGGGCAATCGCAGGCAAACTTTGCAAGCTTTTCAAGCCTTTCTTCAACAACCACGTGTCTGCCGCGCGCGTTACCCGGCATCATTACGTGCTTTGCCGCCGACTTTTCATACGGTTTTATCTCATGTTCCACTCTGTCGGAAGTATTTACTATCGACTGCGAGTGGGAAACTCTCGTATTAAGTCTGAGTATAAAGGGGGTATCGAATTCTTCCGAATAATCGTACGCAAGCTTTGTAAACTCAAGACATTCGCCCGAATCGGAGGGCTCAATTATAGGAAGCTTTGCCGCACGGGCATAGTGACGGCTGTCCTGCTCATTCTGAGAAGAGTGCATACCCGGGTCATCGGCAACGCCGATTACCATTCCGCCGTTAACTCCTGTATATGACGTTATAAAAAGCGGGTCTGCGGCAACGTTGAGTCCAACGTGCTTCATACCGCAGAAGGAACGTCCGCCGCCGATTGCCGCGCCGAGCGCAACTTCAAGCGCAACCTTTTCATTAGGCGCCCATTCAGCGTATATTTCATCATATTTTGCCACCGCCTCGGTAACCTCCGTACTCGGTGTTCCGGGGTAGCTTGAAACAAGCTTAACACCTGCTTCGTAAAGTCCTCTTGCAACTGCCTCGTTGCCAAGCATAAGTTTTTTCATTATCTTATTAGTCCTTATTGTTATATTTTTTCAAATGGATATACAGTTTCAAGCATTACTGCCGCTTCGCAGTTTACTTTTCCGTCAGCGCAAAGTGTACGGACATAATACTGACCGTCGCTTTGAGTGACGTACACCTTAAGCACCTCGCCGATGCGCGCTTCTGAGACATAGTTTATTCCCATCATTATAACGCGCTTGTTTTGCATATCGCCGAGGAAATCGCATATCATATCGGGATAGTTCGTATTATTCATATGGCCGTTGATATCAAGATCACTGTAAACTACCGCACGCTCTCCGACCAAACCGAGCGTAAGGTCTGTGGGTATATGTATACGCGCCGGAGAGTCAAGCTCAAGCGGCTCTTCGCACTCTAAATCAACAGAGAGGCTTGACACGCGGCATAGCTGCCTTGTTTCTATATCAATCACGCCCCAGACAGTTATCACCTCAGCAACTATATTACCTTCAATCCTTGCCTGATAGCAGCGTGTAAGCGATAGTCCGCGGCTTTCGCACGGCCAGGTGGCAACTTCAATCTCTTCACCGGGTCGGACCGGCTTATATATGCTTATATTCAAACGGCAAAGCACGTAAGTCTTTCCCATCTCCATAAGCTTTTTCTGCGATATCGCGCTGTTCTCAAGCTGCTTTGTCGAAGTCTCTTGCATGAATTTTAAAAGCTGTGCCACCCGCAGATTGCCGTTGGAATCACAATGGTGAACGTCAACTTTGAACTTCTCATATGTTTTCATTATAAAGCTTTTCTCCGCCGGTTTTCCGGCAACTCTTGTATTATCAAAAGGAATGGGTAGTTGCCCATTCCTTTCTTTGTGTTTCTCTTAATATACGATAACGTTTACTCTGATAACACCGTCAATAGCGCTTACCTTTTCTACAAGTGCTCCGGGTATTTCACCGTGGCATTCAACCATCGTGTAAGCAAGCTCTTTCTTTGAGTGGTTGATAAGGTTTTCGATATTGATGTGTTCGTCCGAGAAAGCACCCGAGATCTGACTGAGTATCGTGGGCACGTTCTTGTGCAGAATGCAAAGACGTGCGTCTCCGCCGCGGGGCATTGTTGCGTTCGGGAAGTTTACGCTGTTCTTGATGTTACCGTTTTCAAGGTAATCAATAAGCTCGTTTGCAGCGTATACCGCACAGTTGTCTTCGCTCTCCTCTGTAGATGCACCAAGGTGAGGAATTGCGATAATCTTGTCTTCGTTGATAATATCGTCTGTGGGGAAGTCTGTTACGTAGCTTGCAACCTTACCGCTTGCAATAGCCGCCTTAAGATCTGCTGCGTTTAAAAGATCTGCGCGGGAGAGGTTGATTATTCTTACTCCGTCCTTCATCTTTGCGAAGTTTTCCGCGCAAAGCATACCCTTCGTTTCGGGTGTTGCAGGAACGTGTACGCTTATGTAATCGCTCTTTGCGTAAATCTCATCGTATGTAGCAGCCTTTTCGATAGAACGTGAAAGTCCCCATGCAGCTTCAACAGTGATATACGGGTCGCAACCGATAACCTTCATTCCGAGCGACTTTGCAACGTTAGCAACAAGACCGCCGATAGCGCCAAGACCGATGATACCGAGAGTCTTGCCCTCGATTTCAACGCCTGCGAACTTGCTCTTGCCCTTTTCAACTGCCTTTTCGGGAGCTTCCGTTCCCTTAAGAGTTCT
>JAZNQU010000103.1:0-5355 GCA_045590315.1 Eubacteriales bacterium | reverse complement strand
ACGCAGGGCGACTATGGCTTTGCCAGTGCGACGGCTTCTGCACGCAGAAGCCTAGAGAATCTCTCCTTCTCCGCCAAAAAAGAAACAGTCCATTCGGGCTGTTTCTTTTTTATCGGGGAGATTTGAACCGAGCGCCGGCTTGCCGGCAAGAGAGAGCCGTTTGCGAGCGCCGCCGGTGGCGGATGAAGCGAGCAATAAGGCGTGGCAAAACAAGGAGCAATGCGTGCGATTCAGCACGCAGGGCGACTATGGCTTTGCCAGTGCGACGGCTTCTGCACGCAGAAGCCTAGAGAATCTCTCCTTCTCCGCCATCGAAAAATGGCATTAAAAATTGTGTGATAGTTGTCAAAAAGTTGTCAAAAATCAAAGGCAGCCTAAATGTAACAAAGAAGGGGAAAGGTGTGCTGTAGTTGCCTATAGGTGCAATATCTTCGCCTTTGTCGGAAATGGAAAATTGGGCATTGACATTTTCTTCCGATCGTGGTACACTATTAGAAAAGTTGGAATCCTGCCCCGAGCCTTTGATTTTCAAAGAGTTCACTTGGACGCTTCCAACTTTTTTATTTTGCCATCGGTAGCATACAATATAGTTCTTCCGTCTGCGGTTTTTGCAATATCAAGAGTCAGGTTATAAATGTTTCCGTTTTTCTGATTGATAACATTCGCTCAGCCTTTGCAAACTCTCTTTGTATCCGACGACGATATAATAAGTCTTTTAGCTACATTTTCCCGCTTTTCTATTGACTTATTTTTTATACTGTGGTATAATTTTGTAAACTTTGTAATGTTATCTTATAATAATGAAAACAAAGTAATTTTATAATACATACACAAGAGGTGTTATTATGGAACTTATGCAGAGACTCGGTACTAATATGACCGACAAGTATGTGGACGACTATATAGACATGATAGTCAAAAACCCCGGCTCATGCGACAATGTTTGGCTTCCTACCCTTTACGGTTATCCGAAGCTTGAGAAGCACAGAAAAATGGCCGACCACTGGAAGGATGCCGCTGAAAAGTTCAGAAAGAACGGTATCAGCGTATCTCTTCAGCTCAGCAATTCCCTCGGTCACGGTCAGTATGCTTCAGGCGGCGACTTCAGCGGCGCTTTCTTCGAAGGCTCGCCCGTACAGAGAATGGTAGGCCACGACGGTACGGTTGCAGAGGTATGCTTCTGTCCGCGCGGTCAGTTTATCCGCGACTATATCAAGGAAGAAGTTTCCTACTATGCCGAAATCAAGCCCGACTGCGTTTGGGTTGACGACGACATCCGTATGAGCAACCACCTCCCCGTTCACTTCGGTTGCTTCTGCGATAACTGCATAAATGAATTTAACACCCAGTTTAAGTCTTCGTTCACAAGAGAAACCCTCGTAAAAGAGATCCTTCACGGAGAAGACCTCAAGTGGCGCGAAAACTTCATCACGTTCCTTCGTGAAGGTCTTTACGATCTTATGTATATGATCGGAGACACAATACACAAAATCTCTCCCGACACAGCTCTCGGTCTCCAGTACTGTCCTCACGGTGCATACACCGGATATGGCTATGACTTTTTGTTCAAGGCTATGATGGATTCAACCGGTAAGGTTCCGCTTTCACGCTCAGGTGACGGCTCTTACAATGACCACGACCCCAACACATTTATTGAAAAATCACTTAAGATAAACTGGATGAACTCAATTCTTCCCGATTACGTTAAGTGTAAGTGCCCTGAAATTGAAAATCTGCCCTTCGCAGTCTTCGGAAAGAGCCCTGCAGGAACAGCATTTGAAACCTCATACTATTTTGCAAACGGTAACACGGATATGAGCTATTCTATGCTCATGGATGTCAGAGAGCCTAAGGAATTTTACAATTCAGAATTTGAGCTTTTCGCTAAGCACCGCAAATATTGGGACAGACTCTCCGATTACAATAAAGTTTCACATCAGTCGGGCTTCCAGTTCTTTATGTCAAGAGAAATGTGGAAGAAGAAGCTTGCGCCCGATGCTGATATGAGCGAGTTTAACGATGAACATTATTATGAACCCCAGCCTTTGCTTCGTAACGCTATTCCGATAGCTTTCGACCACGACGACACTTCTCTGTTCTTCTTGCACGCTGAGATCACAAAGATGATGTCTGACGCTGAAATCGAGTACTTACTTGACAAAAACGTTGTTGCTGACGGCGAATCTATCGAGATTATCACAAATCGCGGATTTGATCTCGGTATCACGGCAAAGCAGATAGATTTCTTCGATTCGTTCAAGATTGCTGAATCCTTCACCGACCATGTTGTAAACACAAAGCCCAATAGCAGATACAAGATGAGTGGACTTCTTCCCGCAAGAAACGTATTCCACACGCTCATAAAAGGCAGCGCGCCTATTGAGATAATCGGCACATACGTTGCAACCGCCGTAACAGGACTTCCTGCATTTCTTGATGACGCTGAATATCCTTACGGTATTGCAGAAGCTGTATTCACAACACCCAAGGGTGCTAAGTGGGCAGCTCTCGGATACGCTCCTTGGAAGGGTGTAATGCCGACAAGCAAGCGCGACCAGGTGCTCAACATCGGTGACTACATAAGCGGCAACGCACTTTGCTCCAAGCTTATCACTCCCTTCCCTGCAGTTCTTATGCCCCGCAAGCACAACGAAACGGGCAAGACAGTCTCTGTATCGCTTACAAACTGCACGGTTGGCGAAAGCGGCGAGCTCAAGCTCCTTATAAGAAATCCTGCAGGCGAAAACTTCACTTTCATGAGCCAGTACAACGGCGAAAAGAAGCTTTCGTTTGAAAAGCAGGGGGATGACTACATCGTTACTGTTCCTTCGATCAATCCTTGGTCTGTAGCAACTGTATTCGTTGACTAAATACAAAATTATCCCGGCAAAAGCGATATGCTTTTGTCGGGATTTTTTATGTAATATTATTTGACTTTAACTCTAAAATATGTTATAATACTATCGATATTCAAATCAGAAAAACCTTATAATTTTCAGGTGACTGTTATGCTTAACGTAACGATTGTAATACCAACGCTTAATCCAAGCGAAAAAATATTTGAAGTTGTAAGCTCCTGCTACAAATCAGGCTTTGAGCACATTATAGTCGTAAACGACGGAAGCAGAGCTGACTGCACGCCGATTTTCGACTCGCTTGCAAGCGACTATGGCTGCGTTGTCCTCACTCACGAAATAAATCGTGGCAAGGGACGCGCGCTCAAAACGGCGATGCGGCATTTTCTCAACGATTCCAAAGGCGACATCGGTATAGTCACGCTTGACGACGACGGTCAGCACACGACTGCCGACACGGTAAACGTCGCAAAAGCCCTTATTGAAGAGCCGGACAAGCTCGTGCTCGGCGTGCGCGACTTCAGTCTGCCATGTGTTCCGCCGAAAAGCAAATGGGGCAACAGGATAACCGCCCTTTTTATGAAGCTTTTGTGCGGTGTAAGCGTGAGCGACACGCAGACGGGACTTCGTGCTATCCCTCTCTCTGCCATCCCCGTTTTTTTAGATGTAGCGGGTGAAAGATTTGAATATGAAACGAGTATGCTGCTTGAAACCTCAAGATCGAATATCGGCATAAAAGAAGTCGTTATCGAAACTGTTTACATTGAAAACAACAGCGGTACGCATTTCCACCCGATACGCGACTCGTACATGATATACAAGCAACTTTTCGCTTTCGCAGGCTCGGCAATAGCGTCGTTTCTTATCGACAACGGTCTGTTCTGGCTGTTTACTCATATATTGCCTATCGGTGCAAAAGAAATTCTTGTGCCCGTGTCGGCATACTCGGCAAGATTTTTCTCGTCGATATTCAACTTTTTGACAAACAAAAAGGTTGTATTTTCCGACGACAGCAAAACTCTGCCTACGGCAGTTAAGTACTACACGCTTTGCATAGTACAGACGGGTATATCTGCGATACTGACCACCCTGCTTTCAGACCTTTTGGGTATTTCTGAGGGAATATTACTTACTATGTGCAAATTCATATCCGACTGTCTGCTTGCGTTCTTCTCCTACAGAATACAGCGCGGCTGGGTTTTTGCTAAAAAGAAGAAATAATAAAATAATACTGTTAAGGTAAATTCATAATGAAAAAGCTAAAAGCATCAAAAGTTATTCTCCGTACTCTCGCGGTAATACTTTTACTTATAATCTGTCTGCTTGTTTTCTTAGTCTGCACGGTAGCGACCGTATTCAGGGGACCGTCGGAAACTATGAGAAACCTGCTTGTCAGCAGTTTTATGGAAACGAGCGCGATGAAATTTATTCCAAAAGCCTTTTTTACCGATGAAGAGATAGATAAGATAACACGCGGAAACACTGAAGAATATAACGAATACATAGCAACTCTCGCGGACGTAGAGATCGTAATCCCACAAAAAAGCGACGATAGTGAAAAAAGTGAGGATTCGGAAAACGGCATTACAATAGAAGACGTATATGGTGAAACCTATTGTGGAAAAATGATGATAATCGACGATCCCTCTCGCGTTTCAATCAAAGTTATCGACTCCTTTTCCGAAACAGGCAGCGGATTTATGCTTAGCGAGCTTGCAAACGAAGAGGGCGTTATCGCCGCGTTTAACGGCGGTGGATTTCTTGATAATTTAGGGCAGGGCAACGGCGGTATGCCGCTTGGCGTTACTATACGCGACGGCGAGCTTCTTGCCGATTACGAATGGGCGTGCCCCACTACCATCGGCTTTGACAAAGACCATAAGCTTGTTGTTGGCAATATGTCAGGCTCGCAGGCACTCGCTGCCGGTGTGGTTGAAGCGGCAAGCTTCGGACCTGTACTTATAAAGAATGGCGTAGTCGCTCCTCTTTCGGGCTCGGGCGGCGGGCTTAATCCTCGCACGGCTATAGGGCAAAGAGCAGACGGCGCGATACTCGTACTTGTAATAGACGGCAGACAGCCTCACAGTCTCGGCGCGTCTTACGCGGACTTAGCCGCGGTTATGGAAGAATACAAAGCGGTAAACGCGGCTAATCTTGACGGCGGTTCTTCATCAATGCTCTTTTACAAGGGCGAGCTTGTAAACTCGCTTGGCTCGGCGGTCGGCGAGCGACGTATCCCCACTGCATTCGTAGTAAATTAAATTTTGTAAGCCTCAAAGGCAGAACGGATTTATATGGTAACTTTTGAAGACATCAAAAACAACAAGGACATAAACACCTTTATCACACATGCTGACGAGTCCCTGCTGGCGCTGGGATTCACAGAGCACAGCTTTGCACACGTTGGCAAAGTGTCAAAGGACGCCGAGTATATACTTAAGACGCTCGGCGCAGATAGTCACACGATAGAGCTTGCAAAGATCGCAGGCTATATGCACGA